>NZ_JBSGBF010000044.1:0-60347 GCF_053601115.1 Streptomyces sp. NPDC004788 | reverse complement strand
TTTTTTTTGTTGTTTTTTTTTTTTTTTTCCGTGTTTGCTTATCCCGCCCCCGGGGGTTCGGGGGGCGCGGGCGGCGGGGGCCCCCCCCGGGCGCCCCCCCCGGCCGCCCTCCTGGTCTCGGGGCGGCCGGCGCCTTCGCGGCACCGGACCGGTGCCGACCGGCTGCGCGACGACCGGGCACTGCTGGCGAAGGTCAGGTCGCTGGGCGGTACCGGAGCCGGACTGCTCGACGACCCCGACCTGCGGGAGCTGGTGCTTCCGGTGCTGCGCTCCGACTACGGGGCGCTGGCCGCGTACCGGCCGACGGTCGCGTCCCCGCTGTCCTGTCCGGTGGTCGGGCTCACCGGGGAGAACGACACCGAGGCGGCGCCCGAGGAGGTCTCGGCCTGGGCGGCGCACACCACCGGTTCGTTCGCCCTCCGGAGCTTCCCGGGCGGGCACTTCTTCCTCACCGACCACCTGGCGGACGTCGCCGACCTGGTGACGGGCCTGGCCGTCACCGCGCGGGCGCTGCGCCCATGAGCGGCAGCCTGCTGGCCCTCAGCGATCTGCACGTGGCCTACGAGGAGAACGGCGCGGCCCTCGACGCGCTGCGGCCCCGTCACGAGGACGACTGGCTGCTGGTGGCCGGAGACGTCGGCGAGATCCTGTCCGAGGTCGAGACGGCGTTGCGGCTGCTGAGCGAGCGGTTCGCCCGGGTGGTCTGGGTCCCCGGCAACCACGAGCTCTGGACGCATCCGCGCGATCCCTCGGACCTGCGCGGCGTGGCCCGCTACGAGCAACTGGTCGCCGTCTGCCGCTCGCTCGGCGTCGTCACGCCGGAGGACCCGTACCCGGTGTGGCGGGGGCCCGACGGTCCGCTGACGGTCGTCCCGCTCTTCCTGCTGTACGACTACTCCTTCCGGCAGCCCGGGGTACAAACCGCGGCCGAGGCCCTGGAGATCGCCACCGAGCACGGTGTGGTCTGCGCCGACGAGGCGCTGATCCATCCGGAGCCGTACGCCGACGCCGCCGCGTGGTGCCGGGCCCGGGTCGCGGCCACCGAGCGTCGGCTCGCCGCACTCGGGCCCGACGTCCGCACCGTGCTCGTGAACCACTTCCCGCTGGTCCGCGAACCGACCCGGATCCTGCGCCATCCGGATTTCGCGCTGTGGTGCGGGACGGAGGCGACGGCCGACTGGCACCTGCGGTTCCGCGCCGCGGCGGTGGTCTACGGCCATCTGCACATCCCTCGGACGACCTGGCACGACGGGGTGCGCTTCGAGGAGGTGTCGATGGGCTACCCGCGCGAGTGGCGCCGCCGCGGCGTCCGGCCGCCCGGTCCCCGGCTGATCATGGCCGGCCGGCCCGGACTCCGGCCGCTCTCCCCCACCCCCGTCCCTGTCTCCATCCCCACCCCCACCCCTGCCCCTGCCCCTGCCCCTGCCCCTGCCCCTGCCCCTGCCCCTGCCCCTGCCCACCGTCCCCCGCACGACGTTCCGCCCCACCTGCCGAGGGAGCACGCGTGATACGTGACCTGGTGCCGTCCTGGACGGCCTGCGCCGAGGTGTACGGCGACCCTCCCGAGGCCCGGCTGCTCCCGGCCGAGGAGGCGGTCGTCGCCCGGGCGGTCCCCTCCCGGCGCCGCGAGTTCGCCTCCGTACGCCTCTGCGCCGCCCGCGCCCTCGCCGAACTGGGCGTGACATACCGGCCGTTGGTGCCCGGCGAGCGCGGGGCGCCGCGCTGGCCGGAGGGCGTGGTGGGCAGCATGACGCACTGCCGGGGCTACCGCGCGGCCGTGGTCGCCCGCTCCGACGAGGCCGCGGCCGTCGGCGTGGACGCGGAGCCGGACGAGCCGCTGCCGCGCGGCATGCTGGAGACCGTCGCCCCGCTGCCGCGCGAGCGGGACCGGGTCCACGAACTCACCGCCCTGCGCCCCCGGCTGTGCTGGGACCGGCTGCTGTTCTCCGCCAAGGAGGCCGTCTACAAGGTCTGGTTCCCGCTCACGGGGCGCTTCCTCGACTTCCCGGAGGCCGAGGTCCGGTTCGACCCCTGGCGCGGAACCTTCCGCGCCGACCTGGCGGTGCCGGGCCCGCGCGTCGGCGGTCGGGAACTGCGGTCGCTCCACGGCCGCTGGGCGGCCGGACGCGGGCTGCTCGTCACCGCCATCGCGCTCCCTCAGCCCGCGAGTGCCATCAGCCGGGCCAGCTCGGCCCGCGAGTTCACCCCCAACTTGCTGTAGATCCGGTTCAGATGGGCGTCCACGGTGCGCGGGCTGACGGTCAGCCGCAGGGCGATCTCCTTGGTCTTGCAGCCCTCGCCGGCGAGCGCCGCGACCTCCTTCTCCCGTAGCGTGAGGTCGGCGAACGCCCCCTCAGGACCGGTGTCCGCGTCCCGCCCGGCGGCGGTCCTGGCCGTCCCTTCGAGTTCGCGCACCAGCTCCCGGGCGCGGGCCCCCGCCGGGCTCTCCGCACCGAGCAGCTCCACGGCCTCCCCGTAGACGCGCGCCGCGTCGGCCGCCTGACGGCGGCTCAGCAGCGCGTGTCCCCGGGCCATCAGCGCGTGTCCGCGCTGCTCGGCGATCCCGACGGCATCGGCCGCGTCCGCGGAGTGGGCCGCCCACTCCTCGATGACCCCGGCCGACATGCCGACCTCCCTGAGGCCGGCCGTGACGGCGGCGGCCGCGAGCAGTTCGTAACCGCGGGCGGCGAGCACGGCGACGGGCTCGGAGACCCGCCACGCCTCCCGGCGCGGGAGCAGCAGCGCGAACGCGGCCTCGCCGTCGCCCGCCGCGAGGCAGGCCTCGGCCTGGAGCAGGGCGTTGAGCGGGGTCCGGGGGGATTCGAGGGGGTTCCCTGCCTGCGGAGGGCTGCGCCGCGCGGACGGGTTGCGCCGGCCGAGCTGCGCCCAGGACGCCGCCGTGATGGCGTCGGAGAGGCCGACGTGGTCGCCGCGGCCGGCGGCCCTCGCCACGTCGCGGCACTCCTGGGCCGCCGCGAGCGCGTCCGCCATGCGGCCCGACTGGTAGTGGACGTAGCCGAGGGTGTCCAGGAGCGGGGCGAGGAGATGGGCGTCTCCCCTGGCCCGGACGGCGGACAGCGCGCGCTCGGCGTGGCCGTGCGCGGGGCCGTACCAGCCCATCAGGGCCTCGGCCCAGCTCAGCAGGAGCAGCAGGGTGCTCTCCTGTTCGTCGGCCGGGCCGTCGTCGAGTTCGTCGAGCGTCTGGGCGGCGGCCTCCAGGGCCCGTTCGGCGGCACAGGTGTCGCCGGCGACGACGGCGCACAGTCCGCGCAGGGTGAGGGCGCCGGCCTCGGTGACCGGGCCGGCTCCCGCCGTGGCCCGGACCAGCCGCTCGACGTCGGTGCGGGCGGGCACCTGCCCGGCCAGCACCTTGGAGACGTGCCGGCGCAGCTGGAGCATGGCCGCGGCCTCCCGCGAGGGGCCGGGTTCGGCGGAGAGCTCCGCGGCGATCAGCCCCTGGGCCTCCTCGTCGCGGCTGAGGGCGGCCAGGACGGCGGACAGGTGGGCGACGATGCCGGCCCGGTGGGCGGCGCCGGTCCGGGCGGCGGGGCCGGCCAGGATCTCGCGCACGAGCCGGACGACCCGGTCGGCGTCGCCGACGGCGGCGAGGTGCTGGACGACGGACTGCCACAGCTCCTCGGTGACGGGTTCGGCAGCCGCGGCTCCCTCCTCGGTCCGGTCGGCGTGGCTTCCCGCGTGCCCGCGGCCGGTGTTCTCCGCGGCGTGCGCGGCGCGGTCGAGCCGGATCGCCACCGTCAGCCAGTGGGCCGCCGCGGCGGGCCGGCCCAGGTGGAGGGCGACGCGGGCCGCGGTGCCGAGGTCCCGGCGGTCGGCGGCGCCGACGCCGGGGCCGGCCCGTTCGATGTGCGGTGCCAGTTCGGTGGCGGGCATGCCCGACGCGCGCATGGAGTGGAGGGCCCGGCCGTGCGCCCACGACCGCCAGCACGCGTCGGTCGCCTCGTACAGGCGTCTGCGCAGCAGCGGATGACGGAAGGTCAGGTACCCGGGCTCACCGGTGGGGCGGACCAGGTCGCGGTGGCGGAGTTCGCCGAGGACCGCGCAGCTGCGGTCGCGGCTCACCTCGGCGACCTCGGCGACCGTGTCGACGGTGAAGGTGTCGCCGAGGACGGCGGCCGCCCGGACGACGGTCAGCGCCACCTCGTCGAGCGGTGCGAGTTCGGCATGCAGGTGCACTGCGAAGCCGTTCAGCGGGGGTGCCGCCACCGGGCTCGTGCCGTCGTCCTGCCGCTCCTCCTCGGCGAGGGCGAGCAGGTACAGCGGGACGCCCCCGGCCTGGTCACGCAGCCGCGGCAGGGCCGGGTCGGCGGGGTCGACGCGCAGCACCGCGGCGCACTGCGCCAGGTCCAGCGCGGGCAGCTCCACGAGATCGACGCGGCCCTGCTCCACGCCCTCGTGCAGGGGGGCGCGGACGGCGGCGGGGATCTGGCGGGGCCGGTGGGCGACGGCGACGGCCAGGCCTGCGGGGACGGGCCAGTGGATCAGGGTGTTGACGAGTTCGGCGGTCGCGTCGTCCGCCCAGTGGTAGTCGTCCAGGACGAGCAGGACCCCGCCGGGGGTGCCCGCCAGGCACGCGCCGATGAGTCGGCGTACGTCGGCGTAGTACTGGCAGCGGCTCCCGGCCGTCTTCTCGCGGCCCGGTCCCCGGGCGAGCAGGCTCAGGAGTTCCTCCGTGGGCGGCGCGTCCGCGCCGGGGGCGGGTTCGTCCTGCCAGGTCGAGAAGGCCTGGACGAAGGGGCCGTGAGGGACGGGTTCCGCTGCCTCGCCGCAGCGGCTGCGCAGGACGCGCAGCCCCCGCCGCTCCGCCCGCCGGGCCAGGGCGGTGAGCAGCCGCGACTTACCGCTCCCCGGGTCCGCGGTGAGCTCGGCGACGGCGGACCGCCCCTCCTGTGCCTCGCCCAGGATCCTTTCCAGACGGTCGAGTTCGGCGGTGCGGACGGTGGCGGGCGGGGGGTTCACGACGGTGGCGATGGTGGTGGTCACGCGGTGCGTCTCCTTCCCGGCGATGGCCAGAATCGAAATCGACCCGAAGACAGCCTACGAGACGCTTGATTCGGTCAACTCGCCTGTAACAGAAGGTTAATGGCGTCCCGAGACGGTTTCCCGCCGCGGCCTTAGGCGAGCTTTAGAGCTCCGCGTGAGCCTGAACTCCCGCCGGGCGGCGACCTGCCGTGCCGGCTCTCCGGACACCGCCTGAGGGAGTCGCCCGTGCTCGCGCCTGGGGAGACCGTCGCCGATCGTGCCGTACACCGGGTGCCGATCGGGGACCGTACGGACCTGCTCGTCGACCTGGTGTCGGGGCGGCCGCGGCTGCGCCGGCTGGATCTGGTGCTCGCCGGGGCAGGCCGCCATCTGCGGCTGGTCCGCGTGTTCCACGGCGATCGCGCCGCCGACGAGGGGTTCGGGCCGGGCTGGTCCCTCTCCGCGGAGGAGGCGACCGTCGAGGCCGGTGCCGATCCGCTGCGCGTCACCGACGCCCTGGGCCGGGTGACCACGCTGCACCGGGACGACGAGGGCCGGTTCACCAAGCTGCTCGACCCCTCGGGCGCGCAGGCCGGCGCGTTCGGCTACGACGCGGCGGGGCGCCTGGTCCGCGACGCGGACGCCACCGGCGCGGTCACGGAGTACAGCTGGGACGACGCCGGGCTGCTGGTCCGGATCACGCCGCCGCACGACGGTCCGCTGGAGCTCGGGTACACCGTGGACGGCAAGCTCGCCACGGTGGGCTGGACCGGGCCCGAGGCGCCGGTGCGCCTCGGCTTCGCGTACGGCGAGGGGCGCACGACCGTGACCGGCCCGGCCGGCCGCCGGACCGTGTACGCCCTCGACGCGCACGGTCGGCCGACCGCGGTGACCGACGCGCTGGGCAACACGGCGCGGCAGGAGTGGGACGACGCGGGCCGCCCCACGCGCACGACGGACGCCGCCGGGGGCACGCTGCTGCGCCGTCACGACGAGCGCGGCAGGGCCGTGTCCCTGCGGCTGCCGACGTCCGGGGAGTTCTCGGCGGCGTACGAGGATCCCGGCCACCCCCATCTCGTGAGCGCGCTGCGGAGCCCGGCCGGGCACGAGCTGCTGCTGGAACGGGACGCGGCGGGCCGGGTGGTGCGCACCCGGGTCGCGGGCCGGGCGGAGGCGCTGGACTCCCGGGCGTACGACCCGGAGCACGGCGGGATCACGGAGTTCACCGACGGGAACGGGGCGACGACCGCCTTCCGGTACGACGAGGCCGGCGTGCTCGTCCGCGTCGTGCCGCCCGAGCCGCTCGGGGCCACGGTGTTCCGTCGCGACGCGCTCTCCCGGATCACGGCCGTGACGTCGGGCGACGGCCGTACCCTCGGGCACCGGCACGACGCGCTGGGCCGGCCGACGGAGGTCACGGACGAGGACTCCGGCGAGACGCTGCTCTCGCTGAGCCACGACGGTCTGGGCCGGCCGGTCGGCAAGTCCGGTCCCGGCTGGTCGTACTCCTTCGGCTGGACCCGCACGGCGGGTGGCCCGAGGCTGACCCGAGCCGTGCGCACCGACGCGGAGGGCACGGAGGAGATCCGGGCCGCGTACGACGCCGAGGGCCTGCCGCTCGCGCTGACCACCCCGGGGGGTGCGACGCGCTACACGTACGACGCCGCCGGCCGCCCGGCCTCCGTCACGACCCCGGCGGGTGACACGGCCGCGCTGACACACGACGCGGCGGGCCGGCTGGTCGCGGTGGACTACGGCCCGGCCGTCCAGGAGATCGCCCGTGACGCCTCGGGCCGCCCCGCCTCCCTGACGGTGCGGCACGCCGACGGGGCGGTGCTGCTGTCGGTGCGGTACGGCTACTGCACGGGCAGCGGGGCGGACACCGGTGTCCTGCGGAACACCGTGGTCGACGGGGAGTTCACCGGCTACGGCTACGACACGCTGGGACGGCTCGTGCGCGCCGGTGACGTGGAGTTCGCCTACGACGACGCCCACCACCTGGTGCGCCTGGGCGAGGTGCGCTTCACGCTCAACCCGGCGGGCCAGGTGACCCGCTTCGGCGAGACGACGTTCGCCTACGACGGGGCGGGCAACTTCACCGAGGAGGAGAACCCGACCGGCTGCTTCACGTACAGCCCCTCGGGTCAGACCCTCACCGGGGTGTTCGGCGGTCAGCGGGTGGTGGACATCGCCTACGACGGGCTGGGCCAGGAGCTCCCGCGCAGGATCACCGAGACCACCGTCGACGGGCGCACGGTCACCCATGTGCTGACGCACAGTCACCTGGGGGTGGTGCGGGTCGTGGACGACGGCACGGCCACCGACTTCGTCCGGACTCCGGGCGGCGCCCTGCTCGCCGTCCTGACCGCGGACGGACGGCGCCACTGGGCCGTGACGGACGACCAGGGCTCGGTGCTCGCGCTCCTCGACGAGGAGGGCCGGCTCGCCGCCCGCTACCGGTACACCCCGCACGGGGCGGTCACCGCGACCGGCCCCGCGGCCGCGTCCAACCCCTTCCGCTACCGCGGCGCGTACCAGCTGCTGCGCAGCGCGCACGTCCTGGACCACCACCTCTACAACGGGTTCTGGGGGCGCTTCACGCAGCCCGATCCGACCGGTCTGCAGTACGCGCCGTACACCTTCGCCGACAACGACCCGCTCAACACCGGCACCTGGACCCGGGGCAGCTTCTGGGCGGTGCTGACCCGGACCGGTGAACCCGCGGCGGAGGTCTTCTTCCCCTCCCCCGACACCCGGCGCGCGGCCTTCGACACCGGCCCGACGACCGCCCTCACCGGGCCCGGTGTCTTTCCCGGCCGACCGCCGCTGATCGCGGGCACCGGGCCGGCCCCGGCCCTGTGACACCCCTGCACCGACCTCGCACACCCATCGAGAGGAACCGCACCATGGCAGACCAGATCGTGATCCGCGTGCCCGAGGAGATCGTCGTCAAGGTGGTCGACGACGTGGAGGTGGCGGACCCGCGGACCGGGCAGACCGGCACCTTCGACGACGAGCTGTTCGACGAGGCGGGCAAGCTCATCGGCACCTCGCACGGCTCGTTCCGGATCGAGTACGTCCGGCCGGGCGACGGCGGCCTGATGACCTACTACACCGAGGACATCACCCTCGACGACGGCACGATCCACGCCGAGGGCTGGGCCGACTTCAACGACGTCCGCACCAGCGAGTGGGTGTACTACCCGGCGACCGGGACGAGCGGCCGCTACGAGGGCCTGACGGGCTTCCGCACCTGGCGGATGACCGGTGTCCGGGCGTCCGCCGAGGCACGGATCCTGCTGTCCGACTGACCCGCGGCGAGCGCCGGGAGAGAGCACGAGGAGAAGCCACTGATGACCGGTCGGGACGTACACATCCTCTCGGCGGCGTCCGCGCTGCCGGGGCCCGCCGTGGACAACGCCGCGCTGGCCCGGCGGTTCGGCATGGACGCGCTGTGGGAGCAGTGGGTCGAGGCCTTCATCGGCACCAGGTCCCGCCATCTGGCGCTGGACCTGGAGTCGGGGCGGATCACGAGTTCGCTGGCGGACCTGGCCGAGCTGGCGGGCCGGCGGGCGCTGGAGTCGGCGGGGCTGAAGGGCTCCGACGTGGACGCGGTGGTGCTCGGCACGGCCACCCCGGACCGGCTGATGCCGGCCACGGTCAACATCGTCGCGGACCGGCTCGGCATCGACCAGGTCCGCTCCTTCCAGCTGCAGTCCGGCTGCTCGGGGGCGGTCCAGGCGCTCGACGTCGCCCGGCAGATCCTGCGCAGCGGCGACGGCCGCCGGGTGCTGGTGCTGGGCGGGGACGTGATCGCCCGGTTCTACGACGTGACGGCGGACCTGAAGAAGGCCGCCCCGGCCGAACTGGTCAACTACGTGCTCTTCGGGGACGCGGCCGGCGCGGCGGTCCTCGGGGTCGACCCCGGTCCCGGCTCGGCGCGGGTGCGGGGCCTGTTCACCCGCCTCGTCGGCCTGGGGCGGGATCCCGGGGCGGTCCTGGAGTGGTACGGCCCGGCCGACCGGGACCGGGATCCGGACCGGCCGGCGGCGAGCGAGGACTACAAGGCCATCGAGGAGCAGGTGCCGGCGCTGGCCGAGGAGGTCCTCGAGGAGCTGCTCGACACCGCGGACTGGCGCCCGGAGGACGTGGACCTGCTGCTGCCGCCCCAGCTGTCCGGCCGCATGACCGGCCTGATCTCCCGGCGGCTCGCGCTGCCGGCCGCCGAGGACGTCTCGGTGGTGACCGAGGCCGGCAACAGCGGCAACGCGATCGTCCTCCTCCAGCTGGAACAGGCGCTGGCCGGGCGGCTCGGGCCGGGGCGGAAGGCGGTCGGCATCTCGATCGAGTCCAGCAAGTGGATCAAGTCCGGGTTCGCTCTGGAGGGGAACTGACATGACGGTGGAGTCGCTGAGCGAGCTGCACCGGGCAGGGCGGCTCGCCGAGCGGTATCCGGACGTGGCGGGTCTCCTTGCCCGGTCGCCGGAGACGGAGCTGATCCGCTCCGGCCGGCTGCTGGCCCGGCTGGATCCCGAGGAGGTGCTCGCCGCCCATCCCGCGGTGCCGGCGCCGCTGGTGGCGGTGACCGGGCACGGCACCCTGTCGGCCCTGGTCCCCTCGCTCACCGTGGAGTTCGCGCGGCACGGGCTGCTGGCGCGGGTGCGGCTCTCCGACTTCGACCGGTGGGTCTTCGACCTCGTCGATCCGGACAGCTCCCTGTACGAGGCCGGGCCCGCGCTCGTCCTCTGTGTGCTCGACCCGTCGGTGGTCGCCGACGAGCTGCCGGCGCCCTGGCGGGTCGGCGACGCGGAGCGGGTGCTCGACGCGAAGCTGGCCCTGGTCGAGCGGGCCGCCGAGGTCTTCGCCGCCTCCTGCCCGGGCGGCACCCTGGTCCTCAACACCCTGCCGCTCCCACGGGAGTTGACCGCGCAGCTGATCGACCGCCGGGCACGGGCCCGGCTGGGCGCGCTGTGGCGCGAGGCGAACGTCCGCCTGCTGCGGCTGGCCGAGGAGCGACCCGGTGTGGTGACGGTGGATCTCGACCCGCTGCTCGCCGAGGGCGTGGCGGCGTGGGACGTACGCCAGAGCGTGTACGCGAAGGCCCACCTGTCGGAGCCCCTGCTCGCCGGATACGCGCGGGAGGTGGGCCAGCTGGCCCGGCAGGCCACGGGCGGCGGAAAGAAGGTCCTGGCGCTCGACCTCGACAACACGGTGTGGGGCGGGGTGCTCGGCGAGGTCGGGCCCGAGGGCATCGAGACCGGGGAGAGCCACCGCGGCGAGGCGTTCCGCCGGTTCCAGCGGGTGGCGGCGCAGCTCGGGTCGCAGGGCGTGCTGCTCGCGGTGGTCAGCAAGAACGACGAGGAGCCGGTGGTCAAGACCTTGCGCGAGCATCCGGGACTGGCGCTGCGCGAGGAGGACCTGGTGGCCGTCCGGGCCAACTGGGCGCCCAAGCACGACAATCTGACGGCGCTGGCCCGTGAGCTCAACGTGGGCGTGGACAGCGTGGTCTTCGTCGACGACAGCTCCTTCGAGTGCGGTCTGGTCCGCCGGGAGCTGCCCGGGGTCGCGGTGGTGCAGGTCGACGAGGAGCCGGCGCTGCACGTGCCCCGTCTCCTTGCCGAGGGCTGGTTCGACGTACGGGAGCTGACCGACGAGGACCGGGCTCGGCCGGCCCGCTACCGGCAGGAGCAGGCCCGGCAGGACTTCCTGGACGGTTTCGACTCGCTGGAGGGCTATCTGCGCGAGCTGGACGTCTCCGTGACGGTGGCTCCGGCGACGCCCGAGCAGTACGCCCGGATCTCCCAGCTGACGCTCCGCACCAATCAGTTCAACCTGACCACCGAGCGGCTTCAGCCCGCCGAGGTG
Organism: Streptomyces sp. NPDC004788; assembly: GCF_053601115.1. Lineage (NCBI taxonomy): Bacteria > Bacillati > Actinomycetota > Actinomycetes > Kitasatosporales > Streptomycetaceae > Streptomyces > Streptomyces sp. NPDC004788. Next base: position 49,502 of record NZ_JBSGBF010000044.1, on the reverse strand, counting down.
CGCGCGCTGGCGGAGGACCCGGACGCCTCGGTGCTCGCCGTCTCCTCGGCCGACCGGTTCGGGGACAACGGACTCGTCGGCGCGGTGCTGCTGCGGCGCGCGGGCGACGCCGTGCACATCGACAACTTCCTGCTGAGCTGCCGGGTCTTCTCCCGGGGCATCGAGAACACGGTCCTCTCGGCGGTGCTCCGGGAGGCCCGGGAGCGCGGCGCGGGGCAGGTCCTCGCGTCGTACCGGCGGACCGCGAAGAACGGGAAGGTCGCCGACTTCTATCCGCGTGCGGGCTTCGCCGTGGTCGACGCCGACGAGGACGCGACGGCGTTCCGGCACGGCCTCGATCCGTTGCCGGAGCCCGCGGACCACATCCGACTCACGGCGCGGTTCGAGGCCGCGCCCCCGAAGGGAAGTGCCCCGTGAAGACCGTCGAGGACTTCGTCCTGCTGCTGCGGGACGAACTCGCGCTGTCCGTGACCGTCGAGGACCTCGGGCTCGGCTTCGACGCCGTGGACTCCTGGGACTCGGTGCATCTCCTGGCGCTGTGCACGGCGCTGGAGCGGGAGACCGGCCGGCCGCTGTCGCTGGCCGACGCGCTGGAGGCGGAGAGCCTGGCGGCGCTGTACCGGCTGGCGGTGGGGGCGGCGTGACCGAGGAGCAGGAGGGCGTGCCGCTGCCCCGGCAGCGGCGGCACACGCTGTTCTTCCTGGAGGCCGTACGGGACTTCGCACCGGTCTTCCTGGACACCGAGGTGGACATGGGCCGGGTGCTGGCCCACCGGGCCGAGGCGCGGGAGCGCGAGGGCGTGCGGTACTCGATCTCCGCGTACGTGCTGCGCGCGGCCGGCCGGGTCCTCGCGGCGCATCCGGACGCGAACGCGGCGATCGAGGGCGGCCCGCGCCGTCCGCGGATCGCGCGCTATCCGTTCGTCAACGGCAAGCTGGCCCTCGACCGGACGCTGGAGGGGCGCCGGGTGGTGCTCGGGACCGTCGTGCCGGACCTTCAGGACGCCGAACTCGCCACGGTCCAGAAGCACATCGACCGGGTGCGGGACGGCGATCCGGAGGTGCTGGAGGAGTTCGCGTCGATCCGCAGGCTGCACCGGCTGTCCTGGGCGGAGGGCCGGAAGGCGTTCCGGCAGGCCGCCGGGTCGCTGGCGCTGCGGCCGCATCTGACCGGGACGTTCTCGGTGACGTCGCTCGGGCACCGGGCGGTGGACTCGTTCCACTCGGTCGGTGGCACGACCACCACCTTCGGGGTGGGCCGGATCCTGGACCGGCCGGTGGTCCGGGACGCCCGGATCGTGATCGCGCCGGTGCTGCGGCTGAGCCTGGCGTTCGACCACCGGGCGATCGACGGCGCCGAGGCCGCCGACGTGCTGACCGAGGTGAAGGAGGCGCTGGAGAGCGTATGAACGACATCGCCGAGCTGAAGAACTTCGTGGTGGCGCACACCCGTTCACAGGGTCTGCCGCCCGAGACGTACGATCCGCTGCTCGCCCGGATCCGGCACGACGGGGACGGCACGCCGGGCTCCTGGGTGCGCGAGTGGAGCACGGAGGCCGCCCGGCTCGCGGAGGCCGGGAAGCCGCTGGAGGCGTCCGTGCACTACAACATGGCGCGCTTCCCGTTCGTCGACGGCGCCGCCCGGGCGGCGGCGCTGGCCGCGTGCACGGCCTCCTTCGCGCAGTGGGCGGCGGGTTTCCCCGCCGTCGAGCGGCTGGACGTGGAGCTGCCCGGCGGGCGGGTGCGGTGCTGGACGGTGGGTCTCGACGCGAGGAACCGCCGGCCGCTGCTGGTGATGACCGGCGGCATCGTGTCGATCAAGGAGCAGTGGGCGCCGGTGCTGCTCCAGCTCGACCAGCTGGGCTTCGCCGGTGTGGTCACGGAGATGCCGGGGGTCGGTGAGAACACGCTGCCGTACGACGCGGAGGCGCACCGGATGTTCTCGGGGCTCCTGGACGCGGTCGCGGGGCGGGCCGACACCTCGCGGACGTACGCGCTGGCGCTCAGCTTCAGCGGTCATCTGGCCCTGCGGGCGGCGCTCTCGGACGAGCGGATCCGGGGCGTGGTCGGGGCGGGGGCGCCGCTGCACGACTTCTTCACCGACGCCGGCTGGCAGCGGACGGTGCCGCGGGTGACCACCGACACGCTGGCGCACCTGGCCGGGACCACACCCGGCGAGGTGTACGGGCTGCTCGCGGACCGGGCGCTCGGTCCGGAGGAGCTGTCGGAGCTGCGGATCCCGGTGGCGCACGTGACGAGCCTGCGGGACGAGATCATCCCGCCCGGGGACGCCCGGCTGCTGCGCGAGCGGGTGCGCGGGGTACGCCTGCTGGCCCATGACGACGTGCACGGTTCGCCGCGGTTCTTCGCGCAGACACGGCTGTGGACGCTGTTGTCGGTGCTGCGGATGCGGGGCGGGTACCGGGAGCAGCGGATCGCGCTGACGCGGGAGTTCGCCCGGCTGCGCTACGCCCCCGCGGTACGGGACGCGAAGGCCCGGCCCGCGGGGGTACGGGATGCGGGGGTACGGGATGCCGCCGTACGTGACGGGGCGGTGCGGGCGTGAGCGGGATGACGGCCGCGCCGGCCGACGAGCGGTGTCTGCGCAGTGTGCTGGGGCGGTTCGCGACGGGGGTGGTCGCCGTCGCCGCGCGGGACGCGGTGACCGGCGAGCGGGCGGGCCTGGCCGCGAACTCGTTCTGCTCCGTCTCCCTGGATCCGCCCCTGGTCTCGTTCTGCGTCGCGCACACCAGCTCCAGCTGGCCCCGGATCCGTGAGGCCGGGACGCTGGGGATCTCGATCCTGGGGGCGGGGCAGCGTGAGGCGGCGACCCGGCTGGCGGCGCGCGGGGGCGACAAGTTCGCGGGGGTCGCGTGGTCGGCCTCGCCCGGGGGCGCGCCGGTCCTGGACGGGGCGCTGGCCTGGCTGGAGTGCGCGATCGAGGCGGAGCACCGGGCGGGCGACCATGTGATCGTGGTCGCCCGGGTGCTCCGCCTCGACGCGTCGCAGGAGGGTGAGCCGCTGTTGTTCTTCCGTGGCGAGTTCGAGCGGATCAGTCGCTGACGTCCGCGTCGGCGGCGGGGCTCCCGGTGGTCCGGCCGGGGGCCCCGAAGGCGCGCAGGAAGGTGTCGACGCCCGCCGTGACCACCTGGCGGACCTGCTCGGGGTCGAGTGGCCGGGTGCCCAGCGCGCTCAGGCCGGGCAGCTCCTCGTAGACGAGGGCGATGAACTGGTTGGCGGCCCGCTCGGGGTCCTCGATGCGCAGGTGTCCGGCGTTGGCGAGGCGGGCGAGCCGGCCGGCCAGCGCGTCGGTGAACTGGTTGGGCCCGCTGGCGCGGACCTCGTCGAACAGGTCGGGGAAGCGGACGGCCTCCGCGTACAGCAGCCGGCGGACCGACTCGGACTGCTCGTCGCAGTAGCAGTCGACGAGTTTGTGGGCCACGTCCTCCAGGCCGGGCCGCAGCCCCTGCGGGTCGGTCGGAAAGGACTCCAGGACGTCGAGGGTCTTGGCGTTGGAGCGGGCCGCCGTCTCGGTCATCACGTGGCGGAAGAGGTTCTCCTTCGACCCCAGGTGGTTGTAGATCGTGGGCTTCGCGACGCCCGCCTCGGTGGCGATGAGGTCGAGGCTCGCCTGGCTGTAGCCGACGCGTGCGAAGACCCGCAGGGCCGCCTCCACGATGGCCCGTCGCTTGTCCATCCGGCCCCGGTCCGCCGGGGCCGTCTTCGTCTTCGGGGTCTCGTCCGTCTGGGGGGTCTCGCCAACGCTCATGTGCCCATGCTACCGTCACAGCCACAAAAATTAACTACCCAGTTCAAATTGATGGGCACACGAGTACAAAGGAGTTGCCGTGTCTGCAACAAAAGCGGCGGAGGGCGCCCCCGCCCGGCTCGATTCGGGGCTGCTCACGCTGCTCGGCGTGATGGTGCTCGGCGGGATGATGTCGTACCTGGACGCGACGATCGTCAACGTCGGAATCTCCACCCTGAGCGGCGAGTTCACCGTCACGCTGGCCACCATCGAGTGGGTCACCACCGGCTATCTGCTCGCCGTCGCGCTGTCCATCCCGCTGGCCGGCTGGGCGCTGGTCCGCTTCGGCGCCAAGCGCATGTGGCTGCTCGGACTGACGGTCTTCCTGGTCGGCTCGACGCTCGCCGCCTTCGCGTGGAACGCCGAGTCGCTGATCGCCTTCCGCGTCGTGCAGGGTCTCGGCGGCGGCATGATCGACCCGATCATGATGACCGTCGTCGCCGGAGCCGCGGGGCCCGAGCGCATCGGCCGGGTCATGGGCCTGATCTCCGTGCCCATCACCCTCGGTCCGGTCGTCGGCCCGATCGTCGGCGGGCTGATCCTGGACAACCTGTCCTGGGTGTGGCTGTTCCTCGTGAACATCCCGTTCGCGCTCGCCGCCATCATCCTGGCGATCAAGGTCCTGCCGGCCGACCCGCCGCCGAGCGGTGACCCGGTGCCGCTCGACGCCGTGGGCGTGTTCCTGCTCTCCCCCGGCTTCGCCGCCCTCGTCTACGCGCTCTCCCAGGCCGGCGCGCACGGCTTCGGCTCCACCCGGGTGATCGTCGGACTCGTCGTGGGCCTCGGTCTGTTCGCCGCGTACGTCGTCCACGCGCTGCGCACCGACAAGACGCCGCTGCTCGACCTGCGGCTCTTCGCCAGCAAGGGGTTCACCGCCAGCGTCACCACCATGTTCCTGCTCGGCGGCGGTCTGTTCTCGCTGCTCTTCCTGCTCCCGCTCTACTACCAGCAGGTGCACGGGCACTCCGTCCTGGAGTCCGGCCTGCTCCTCGCGCCGCTCGGTCTCGGCACGCTGGTCGGCATGCCGCTGGCCGGCAACCTGGCCGACCGGTTCGGGGCGAAGGTCCTGGTCCCGACCGGCGCCCTGCTGATCGGTGCCGGCGCGCTGGTCTTCACCGGATCCGGTCCGGACAGCTCGCAGGTGCTCCTCACCGCCGCCCAGCTCGCCGCCGGATTCGGCATGGGTCTGGTCGGCGCGCCGACCATGGGATCGGTGTACCGCACGGTGCCCGGCGAGTCCGTCGCCGGGGCGACCGGCGCGGTGTTCATCCTCAACCAGATCGGCGCCTCGCTCGGCATCGCGGTGGTCGCCCTGATCCTCCAGGGCGGCGGCGCGCACGCCACGCCGACGACCGAGAGCTTCGGCGACGCCTTCTGGTGGGTGGTGGCGGCCGCCGTGGTCGTCTTCCTCGCCGGTCTGCTGCTGCCCGGCCGTCCCACCCCCGCTCCCGAGGCCCCGGCCGACACGACGGACGGCGCCTCGCCGCAGCCTGTCGCCGACCCGGCCTAGCCCGAGTCCCCGATCCAGCCCGGGTTCCCGACCCGGCCCAGCCCGAGTCCCCGACCCGGCCCGAGTCCCCGATCCAGCCCGAATCCCCGGCCGGGCGCCGTGTCACCCCCGTCGCGGCGCCCGGCCGGTCCCCCTCCCCCTCACCCGTCCGCACCGTCCGTCCGTACCTCTCCGAGGAGGGTCCATGGCCACCACCGCCACCACCCGAATACCGCTCTCCGTCCTCGACGTCGTCCCGGTCTTCGAAGACGGCTCCGCCACCGCCGCCCTGCGCGACACCGTGGCGCTCGCCCCGCGCGTCGAGGCCCTCGGCTATCACCGCTACTGGGTCGCCGAGCACCACAACACCCCCAGCCTCGCCACCTCCGCGCCGCCGATCCTCATCGGCCGGCTGGCCGCGGCCACCACCACCCTGCGGGTGGGGTCCGGCGGGGTCCTGCTCCCCAACCACGCCCCGCTGGTGGTCGCCGAGCAGTTCGGCACCCTGGAGGCGCTCCACCCCGGCCGGATCGACCTCGGCCTGGGCCGCGCCCCGGGCACCGACCCGCTCACCGCGCGCGCCCTGCGCCGCTCCCCCGACCGCGGCGAGGACGACTTCCCGCGCCAGATCACCGAACTCGACGGCTACTTCGCCCCGGGCGACCCCTCCTCCGGGATCACCGCCGTGCCCGCCGCCGACGGCCGCCCCGACGTGTGGATGCTCGGCTCCAGCCCGGCCAGCGCCGCGGCCGCCGGATCGCTGGGTCTGCCGTACGCGTTCGCCCACCAGATCAATCCGCACGCCACGGCCTTCGCCCTGGAGCGCTACCGCGAGTCGTTCCGGCCCTCCGCCCACCTGGACCGGCCGCGCACCCTCGTCTCGGTCCTGACCACCGTGGCCGACACCGACGAGGAGGCCCGTACGGTCGCCTCGCCCTATCTCCTCGGCAAGATACGGATGCGGACCGTCCGGCGTTTCGACGCCTTCCCGTCCGCGCGGACCGCCGCGGCCCACCGGTACGACGCCGCCGAACGGGCCTTCCTCGACGACCTCGTCGAGCCGCAGCTGGTCGGTGCCCCCGACACGGTCCGGGAAAAGCTCGCCGATCTGCTCGCGCGCACCGGCGCGGACGAGGTGATGGCCCTGACCGTCGTGCACGGGCAGGAGGAGCGGCTGCGCTCCTTCGAGCTGCTTGCCGGGGCGGCCTCCGGCAGCCAGGTCCTGGCCGCGAGCGGCGACGACGGTTCAGTCCGGCTTTAGTCCCGGCCACGACAGTGGCCCAGGCCGCCCCCGCACCCGTCGATCGCTCGGAGTCCGTCATGCACCCACGCCGTCCGGCTCGTACAGCCGCCCTGTTGGCCACCGTCGTCCTCGCCGGCGTCACCGCCTGCTCCGCGGGCGGCGGCGCCGTCCCCGCCGCGGACGCCAAGCCGGTGAACGGAGGGACGCTCGTCTACGCGACGGACGGTGAGCCGGACTGCTGGGACCCGCACACGAGCGCGCAGGACGTGACGGCCTTCGTCCAGCGGCCGGTCTTCGACTCGCTGGTCTACCAGACGCCCGACGGCAAGCTGGAACCCTGGCTGGCGAAGTCCTGGCGGGTCGGCGCGAACGGCACGGCGTACACCTTCACCCTCCGCGACGACGTCACCTTCCACGACGGCAGCAAGCTGGACGCCGCGGCCGTCAAGGCCAACTTCGACCACATCACCGACAAGAAGACGCAGTCGCAGTACGCGGCCGGTCTGCTCGGCCCTTATGCGGGCGCCACGGTGAAGAGCCCGACCGAGATCGAGGTCCGGTTCAGCCGCCCGTACGCCCCCTTCCTCCAGGCCGCCAGCACGACCTACCTGGGCATCGCGTCGCCCGCCTCCCTGAAATCCGGCGCCGACAAGCTCTGCGCCGGCACCGCCTCGGTGGGCAGCGGGCCGTTCCGAGCGGGCGCGTACACGCGAGGACAGCAGCGCGTCTACACCAAGAACACCGCCTACGCCTGGGCGCCCGACGGCGCGGGCCACACCGGTCCGGCCCGGCTCGACTCGTTCACGCTGCGCTTCATCACCGAGGACACCACGCGGATCGGCGCCCTGACGTCCGGTCAGGTCGACGCGGCCGGCGCGGTCCCGCCGCAGCAGGTGCGCACGGTGGAGCGGGACTCCCGGCTCACGCTCACCAGCAAGGCGGTGCCGGGCGCGGTCGACGCCTTCTACCTCAACACCCGCGGGGCGCTCTTCTCCGACATCCGGGTGCGCCGCGCGTTCCAGCTCTCCGTCGACCTCGACGCGGTGGTCCGCTCGGTCTTCCAGGGCACCGCCACCCGGGCCTGGAGCGTCCTCTCCCCCACCACACCGGACAGCTACGACGCCTCCCTGGAGAAGAGCCGGCCGTACGACCCGGCGAAGGCCGCCGGACTCCTCGACGAGGCGGGCTGGACGGGGCGGGACGGCGAGGGCTACCGCACGAAGGACGGCAGGGTGCTCACCGTCGTCGCCCCCGTCTACGGCAAGCCGAGCCTGTTCTCGCAGGCCGTCCAGGGCGAGCTGAAGAAGGCCGGGATCAAGCTGGATCTGGCCGCCTCCACCGACGCCGCCGAGGTCTCCGGCCGGCTGGACTCCGGCCGGTACGACGTGGTCGAGACGTCCTGGGCCCGGGCCGACGGCGACATCCTCAGCCACTTCTTCCTGTCGACGGAGACCTCCGCGAGCGGCGGCCACAACTTCGCCCGGGTCGCCGACCCGCAGGTCGACCGCTGGCTCAAGGAGGCCCAGGCCGCGCCCGACGGCGCCCGGCGCGCGGCGCTCTACGCCAAGGTGCAGGGCTGGACGCTCGACCGGGCCGTGGCGGTGCCCGCGTTCGTCGAGCAGTCCACGGTGGCCGTGAACAAGCGGGTGCACGGGCTGCGGCAGTCGGCCTCGGCCTGGCCCGAGTTCTACGGCGCCTGGGTCGGGACCCGCTGATGCCGGCGGCCCTGCGCCACGTCGCCGCCCGGCTGGGCGCGGCCCTCCTCGTCGTGTGGGGAGCCGCGACCCTCGCCTTCCTGGTGCTCCGGCTCGTGCCCGGCGACCCGGTCGACGCGGTGGTCGGCTCCCACGCGCTCGTGGACGCGGACACCCGCGAGGAGCTCCGGCACCACTACGGATTCGACCAGCCGCTCGCGGTCCAGTACGTGAGTTACCTCGGCCGGCTGGCGCGGGGCGACCTGGGCGAGTCGTACCAGCTCCAGCAGCCGGTCGCCCGGGTCCTCGCCGACCAGCTCGGGCCGACGCTCGAACTGGCCTTGTACGCCACGCTGGTGGCGGTGGTCCTCGCGGTCGCGGTGACCGTGCTGACCACGGGACGGGCCCGCTGGCCCCGCCGGGTGTCGGAGCTCGTCGAGCTGGTCGTGGTCTCCACCCCGTCGTTCTGGCTGGGGATCATGCTGCTGACGGTGTTCTCCTTCCGGCTCGGCTGGTTCCCGGTCTCCGACAGCGGTGACGGACGCTCCCTGGTCCTGCCGGTGCTCACGCTGGCGCTGCCGATCGCGGCCGTGCTGACCCAGGTGATGCGCGAGGGGCTCCTCGACGCGCTGGAGCAGCCGTTCGCGCTCACCGCCCGGGCCCGCGGGCTGCGCGAGCCGGCCGTACGGTCCCGGCACGCACTGCGTCATGCCGCGCTGCCCGCGCTGACGCTGGCGGGCTGGTTCACCGGCACCCTGCTCGGCGGCGCGGTGGTCGTGGAGAACGTGTTCGCCCGCTCGGGGATCGGCCGGGTCGCGCTCCAGGCGGTCGGCGGCCGGGACCTTCCGGTGGTGCAGGGGGTCGTGGCGCTGTCGGCGGTCGCCTTCGTGGCGATCGGCGCACTGGTGGAGGTGGCGTACGTGCTGGTGGATCCCCGGCTGCGCAAGGGCACGGGCGTGGTGGCCTCATGAACGCCCGGCTCCGGGCCGTCCGGCCCTCGGTGTGGGTGGCGGGTCTGGTGCTCGTCCTCGTCCTGCTGGCGGCGCTCGCGCCCGGGCTGTTCACGGGCGCCGGCGCCATGGACACCGATCCGCTGAACGCGCTGCGGCCACCGGACGGCGCCCACTGGTTCGGCACCGACCAGCTGGGCCGGGACGTGTTCGCCCGCGTGGTCCACGGCACCCGCTACTCGCTGGCGATCGGCGCGGCGGCGACCGGCGCGGGCGTCGTGGTGGCCGTCGTGTGGGGGCTGGCCGCGGCGCTGTCCGGACGGTTCGGGGACGCCCTGCTGATGCGCGCGGCCGACGCGCTGCTCGCCCTTCCCGGCCTGCTGCTCGCGCTGCTCGTGGTCCTCGTGGCCGGCAAGGGAGTGGTGGGCACGACGATCGCGGTCGCCGTCGGCACGGCACCCGGCTTCGCCCGGGTGGTACGCGCGCAGGCCCTGGTCGTGCGCCGCTCCGGGTACGTGGAGTCGGCGGTCGCCCTCGGCGTGCCGCGCCCGCTGGTCGTGCTCCGGCACGTGCTGCCGAACACCCTGGGCCCGCTGCTCGTCCTGGCGACGGTGACGCTCGGCGCGGCCATCTCCACCGGCGCGGCGCTGAGCTATCTGGGGCTCGGGGCGCAGCCGCCGACCCCGGAGTGGGGCGCGATGCTCACCGAGGGCCAGGGCTTCCTCGACCAGGCGTGGTGGATCGCCCTCTTCCCCGGTCTGCTGCTGCTGACCACGGTCCTCGCGGTCACGGCGGTGGGCCGCCACGCGCGGCACGGGGCCGAACGAAGGGCCTTCTCGTGAAAGGACGGACCCTCATGACCGGTCTGCGCGAAACGGGCGCAGGGGCGGAGCGCGTGGCCGCCGGAGCCGGGTCTCCGGCGGACGGGCCGGCGCGGGACCAGCCGCTGATCGAGGTCGCCGGCCTGGACGTGCGGTTCGGCGACGGGCCCGGCCGGGTGCACGCGGTCCGCGGCGCGTCCCTGGAGCTGGCGGCGGGCCGCTGCCTGGCGCTGGTCGGCGAGTCCGGCTCCGGCAAGAGCGCCCTGGCGCGCAGCCTCCTCGGCCTGGCCGGGCCCACCGCCACGGTGGACGCGGCGCGGCTGCGGCTGTTCGGGCAGGACGCGCGGCGGTTCGGCGACCGCGAGTGGCGGACCGTACGCGGCCGGCGGATCGGCCTGGTCGCGCAGGACGCGCTCGTCGCGCTGGACCCGCTGCGTCCCGTGGGCAAGGAGATCGCCGAGCCCCTGCTGGCCCACCGTCTCGCGTCCCGGCGGCAGGTCGGCGCGCGGGTCGTGGAACTCCTGGAGCGGGTGGGGGTGCCGGAGCCCGCCGAACGGGCGGCGAGCCACGTCCACCAGTTGTCCGGCGGGCTGCGCCAGCGGGCGCTCATCGCGTCCGCCCTGGCGGCGGACCCGGGGGTGATCGTCGCGGACGAGCCGACCACCGCGCTCGACGCCTCCGTCCAGGCCCGGATCCTCGCTCTGCTCGGGGAATTGAAGGCGGCCGGCACCGGGCTGCTGCTGATCAGTCACGACCTGGCGGTGGTCGAGGCGCTGGCCGACCGGGTGGCGGTGATGAAGGACGGTGTGATCGTCGAGTCGGGCCCGGTACGGGACGTGCTGGAGCAGCCTCGGCACGCCTACACCCAGGCGCTGCTCGCGGCCGTGCCGGGCAGCCGGCGGCGCCCCGCGCCGGCCGCCGTCACGACGGGTGAACCGCTGCTCGTCGCCCGCGACCTGGTCAAGGGGTTCGCCTCCCCGCGCGGCGGCCGGCGCACGGCCGTCGCCGGCGTCTCGTTCACGCTGCGGCCCGGCGAGTCCCTGGGGCTCGTCGGCGAGTCCGGTTCCGGGAAGTCCACGCTGGCCCGGCTGGTGCTCGGGCTCGCCGCGCCCGACAAGGGCGACGTCCTGCTGTCGGGCCGGGCGTGGAGCCCGGCGCCCGAGCGTGAGCGAAGGCCGCGTCGGGGCGAGCTGCAACTGGTGCCGCAGGATCCGCTCAGCGCCTTCGACCCGCGCTGGAGCGTGGCCCGGATCGTCGGCGAGGGACTCGCCGCCTCGGGCGTGCCGCGGCAGGAGCGGGCCGCGCGGACCCTGGCGCTGCTCCAGCGCGTGGGGCTGGCCGCCGAGCATCTCGGGCGGCGCCCCGCCGCCCTGTCCGGCGGACAGCGCCAGCGGGTGGCGATCGCCCGGGCCCTGGCGCCCGGGCCGCGGCTGCTCGTGTGCGACGAGCCGGTCTCGGCGCTCGACGTGTCGGTGCAGGCACAGGTCCTGGACCTGTTGCGGGAGCTGCAGTCCTCGTTCGGTCTCGCGACGCTGTTCATCTCGCACGACCTGGCGGTGGTCCGGGAAGTCTGCGCGCGGGTGATGGTGATGAAAGACGGCCGGATCGTGGAATCGGGGGCGGTGGAGGAGGTCTTCGCGGCGCCCTCCCATCCGTACACCCGGGCCCTCCTCGCGGCGGTCCCGAAGCGGGCACGAGCGGTGCCCGGTGAGACGGGCGAGGACCCCGGCGGCGCTCGGGCCGACGGGACGGGGCCGGCACAAGAGTGGCTTTAGATCCGGCCAACAGGGCGCTGCCAGCGTGGGCGTGCCCCCTTTCCGTCCCAGCCGGAGGTCAGCGTCCATGCCCCGCCCGCCAGCCAGCCCCGCCCTGTCCAGACTCCCGTCCCTCACGGGACTGAGATTCGTCGCCGCGCTGCTCGTCTTCGCCTTCCACGCCACCTGGCAGACCGCCTACGTCGGCGGTTCCGTCGGCGAGGCGCTCGGTGACGTGTTCGCCCACGCCGGTTTCTACGGCGTCAGTTTCTTCTTCGTGCTCAGCGGCTTCGTGCTGACCTGGTCGGCGCGGCCCGACGACACCGCACCGCGCGTCTGGCGCCGCCGGCTGGCCAAGATCTACCCGAACCACCTGGTCACGTTCGCCGCCGCGGCCGTCCTCATGCTGATCGCCGCCGACCCCTTCACCACCAAGGGCACGCTGGCCCATCTCTTCCTCGTCCAGGCCTGGTTCCCCGACATCACCGTGCCGAACACGATGAACGCGGTGAGCTGGTCGCTCTCGGTGGAACTCTTCTTCTACCTGAGCTTCCCGTTCCTGCTGCGGCTCCTCAACCGGGTGCCGGTCGCCCGGCTGTGGCCGCTGGCCGCCACCCTGGGCGCGTTCACCGTGCTCGCGCCACTGGTCGGCCGGTACCTCGTCACCGGGACGCCGCTGCCCTTCATCGACGACGGCACGCTCTCCTTCGAGCAGATCTGGTTCGTCTACTTCTTCCCGCCGGTCCGGGCCCTGGAGTTCCTCCTGGGCATGGTCGCCGCCCGACTCGTGCTCGCCGGTGCCTGGCCGAGGTTCGGGCTGCTGCCCGCCGGGCTGCTCGCCGTCGCCGGCTACGCCGTCAACTCGCTGGTGCCCTACCTGTTCGGCATCGCCGGCACCGCCGCCCTGTGGCTGACGCCGCTGGTGGCCGCCGCCGCGCTGGCCGACGAGCGGGGCACGAGGTCACCGGTGCGCGGCCGGGTCATGGTCAGGCTCGGGGAGCTCTCGTTCGCGTTCTACATGGTGCACGGCCTGGTCGTGTCGTACCTCCACCGCCGGCTGATCGCCGGCCAGGACCTGCCGCCCGCCGTCGGGGCCGTCCTGCTCGGGGCGGCGCTGCTGCTCACCCTGGCGCTCGCCCATGTCCTGTTCCGCTGGGTGGAGACGCCGCTCGTGCGCAGGCTCGGCTCGCCCCGGCCCGCACCGGCCGCACCCGTTCCGGCCACCGTGCCGCCCACCGCCACCCTGGAGGCCAAGGAATGACCGAGACGACCGGGGCCGTGGGGACGTCGTCCTCGCTGCCCGCCTATCCGCAGGCCCGCAGCTGCCCCTTCCATCCGCCGGCCGGCTACGACAGCTACCGCGCGCGGGGCCCGGTGTCCCTCGTCGAGCTGTACGACGGGCGGCGGGTGTGGGCGGTCAGCGGCCACGAGGAGGCCCGGGCGGTGCTCCTCGACGCCGCCACCTACTCCTCCGACCGGATCCATCCGCACTATCCGGCCACCGCGCCGCGGTTCGAGGCCGCCCGCAAGGTCCGCAACTTCATCGGCATGGACCCGCCGGAGCACACCGTCCAGCGCCGCATGCTGCTCTCCACCTTCACGGTGAAGAAGGTGAACGCGCTCAGGCCGGGCATCCAGCGTCTCGTGGACGAACTGATCGACGCCATCGAGGCCAAGGGCCCGACGGCCGACCTCGTACCGGACTTCGCGCTGCCGGTGCCGTCCATCGTGATCTGCGAGCTGCTCGGCGTCCCGTACGCGGACCACGCCTTCTTCGAGCAGCAGTCCCGGCGCGTGGTGACCGGCACCACCTCCCTGGAGGACAGCGCCGACGCCTTCGCGCAGCTCAGCTCCTATCTGGACGGGCTGATCCGGCGCAAGGAGCGGGAGCCGGGCGACGGCCTCCTGGACACCCTGATCGCCGAACAGCTGACGCCCGGCCACCTCTCGCACCGCGACCTGGTCGACATCGCGCTGCTGCTGCTCGTCGCCGGGCACGAGACCACCGCCAGCGCCATCGCGCTCGGGGTGTTCACCCTGCTCCAGCACCCCGAGCAGCTGGCCGCGCTGCGGGCCGACGCCACCCTGCTGCCGACGGCGGTGGAGGAGCTGCTGCGGTACATGGCCATCGCCGACGGGGTGGCCCGGTTCGCCACGAAGGACACCGAACTCGCCGGCCGGCGGATCAGGGCCGGTGACGGCGTGATCGTGGTGATCTCGACCGCCAACCGGGACGAGGACGCGTTCCCCGGCGCGGACGCCTTCGACGTGGCGCGCGGCGCGCGCCACCACATCTCCTTCGGTCACGGCGTGCACCAGTGCATCGGTCAGAACCTGGCCCGTGCCGAGATGGAGATCGCCTTGTCCACGCTGTTCCGCCGGCTGCCGGGGCTGCGCCTCGCCGTGCCGTCGGGCGCGCTGCCGCTCAAGGAGCCCGGCGGCGTGCAGGGCATCTGGGAACTGCCCGTCACCTGGTGAAAGGACCGTGCGCCGCGGGCGGACCGCGTCGCCGGCATCGCAGAAGGGACCTGAGAGATATGCGCATCACGGCCGACACCCGCCGGTGTCTGGGGGCGGGACAGTGCGTGCTGTCCGAACCCGACCGTTTCGACCAGTCGGACGACGGGACGGTGCTCCTGCTGCGGGCTCCGGTGACCGGACCGGAGGAGGAGGCCGCGGCCCGTGGGACCGTGGCGCTGTGTCCCTCCCAGGCGCTCCGGCTGGAGGCCTGAGGTGCCGGTCGACGGGCGTCTGGTCGACGCGATCGCGGACCATCGGGGCCGGCTGCTCGGCCTCGGCGAACTCCCGCCGGTACCCGGGGTGGACGTGCGGGAACTGCTCGTGCCGGGACCGCCCGGCGGCCCTGCCGTACGGGTGCGGGTGTACCGGCCCCGGGACGCGGGGACGGCGCTGCCGGCGGTGCTGTGGATCCACGGCGGCGGGTTCTGTCTGGGCAGTGTGGACTCCGTGCACCTGGGCGCCGCGCAGGCGGCGCTGTACGCCCGGGCGGTGGTGGTCGCCGTCTCCTACCGGCTGGCGCCGGAGCATCCGTATCCGGCGGGTCTCGACGACTGCTGGGCGGCGCTGGAGTGGGCGGCGGGCCACCCGGGCGAGCTGGGCGCCGATCCGGACCGGCTGGCGGTGGCCGGGGCGAGTTCCGGCGGCGCGCTGGCCGCCGGGCTCACCCTGCTCGCCCGCGACCGGGGCGGGCCCGCGCTCTGCTTCCAGCACCTGAGCACGCCGGTCCTCGACGACCGGCTGGCGACGGCGTCGATGGCCGCCTGCACCGACACCCCGGTCTGGAACCGCCGCCTGGCGGAGGAGAGCTGGCAGCTGTATCTGGGCGAGGCCGCGGACCGGGCACCCGGCCGGCTGCCGGTGTCCGCGGCCCCGGCCCGGGCGGCGGACCTCGCCGGACTGCCGCCGGCCTACATCTCTACGGCGGGCCTGGACCCGCTGCGGGACGAGGGGCTGCTGTACGGGCTGCGGCTCGCCCAGGCGGGCGTGCCGGTGGAGTTGCACAACTTCCCCGGCGCGTACCACGCGTTCGGGGGCGGCGTGCCGCCCGAGGAGCAGCAGCGGATCGGGGCGGAGCACCTCACGGCGCTGCGCGCGGGGCTGCACCGCCCCGTGGCCGACCGGGTTTAGAACGCCGCAAGCCTCCCGTTAGGGCAGGTGGCGAGTCTGGTCACGCATTCGTCCTCGACGAGGGAGTACGTGACAGACCATGGCCAAGCCCAGCTCCGCACCGATCGCCGTCGTCGGACTCGCCTGCCGTCTGCCTGGCGCCCCCGACCCCGACGCCTTCTGGCGGCTGCTCAGCCGGGGCGAGGACGCGGTGGGGGAGCCGCCGGCGGACCGCTGGTCCGCCTCGGCTCCCCGGCGGGGGGCCTTCCTCGACGAGGTGGACCGGTTCGACGCCGCGTTCTTCGGGATCTCGCCGCGTGAGGCGGCGGCCATGGACCCGCAGCAGCGGCTGATGCTCGAACTGGGCTGGGAGGCCCTGGAGGAGGCCGGGATCCTGCCCGGCTCGCTGGCGGGCAGCCGCACGGCGGTGTACGCGAGCGCCCTCTGGGACGACTACGCGGCGCTGCACCACCGGCGCGGCGAGCGGGCGGCCGGCCGGTACTCGGTGACCGGGCTCGGCCGGGGCATCATCGCCAACCGTCTGTCGTACGTCCTGGGTCTGACCGGTCCGAGTCTGACGGTCGACTCGGCGCAGTCCTCGTCGCTGGTCGCGGTCCACCTGGCCTGCGAGAGCCTGCGGCACGGGGACGCCGACCTGGCCGTGGTCGGCGGTGTGAACCTGATCCTGTCGCCCGGCAGCAGCGCGGACAGCGCCCGGTTCGGCGCCCTGTCCCCCGACGGCCGGTGCTACACCTTCGACTCCCGGGCCAACGGCTACGTCCGGGGTGAGGGCGGCGTGGCCGTCGTACTGAAGCCGCTCGCCCGGGCCGTCGCCGACGGGGACCGGGTGCACTGCGTGATCCTGGGCAGCGCCGTCAACAACGACGGCGCGTCGACCGGCCTGACGGTGCCCGACCGGGCCGCTCAGGAGGCCGTGGTGCGGGCCGCCCACGCCCGGGCGGGCACCGCCCCGGAGTCCGTCCAGTACGTCGAGCTGCACGGCACGGGCACGCCGGTGGGCGACCCGGTGGAGGCGGCGGCGCTCGGCGCCGTGCTGGGTGCGGGCCGGCCGTCGGAGGCCCCGCTGCTCGTGGGCTCCGCGAAGACGAACGTGGGGCACCTGGAGGGCGCGGCCGGTCTGGTCGGCCTGCTGAAGACCGCGCTCGCGGTGTCCCGGCGCCGCATCCCGGCCAGTCTGAACTTCCGCGAGCCGAACCCCGCGATTCCGCTCGACGCGTTGCGGCTGCGGGTTCAGACGACGGACGGCGACTGGCCGGCGCCCGAGCTGCCGCTGATCGCGGGCGTCAGCTCGTTCGGCATGGGCGGCACCAACTGCCACGTGGTGGTGGGCGAGGCGGCGCGGACGCCCGAGGGGTCGGCGGAGGCCACCGGCACCGCCGGGGGGCCGGTCGCCTGGCTGCTCTCCGGGCGCGACGAGGCGGCGCTGCGGGGCCAGGCGGAGCGGCTGCGCCGGCACCAGGAGCGGTACGGGCACGGCGCGCTGGACACGGCGTACGCGCTCGCGGCACACCGGACGCGGTTCGGCGAACGGGCCGTGGTGGTCGCCGAGGACGCCGAGGGGCTGCTCGCCGGCACGGCCGCGCTGGCCCGTGGCGAGGACCACCCGGCGGTGGTGCGCGGCACGGCCACCGCGCCCTCCCGTACGGCGTTCCTGTTCACCGGGCAGGGCAGCCAGCGCGCCGGGATGGGCCGCGAACTCCACGAGCGGTACGAGGAGTTCGCCGCCGCCTTCGACGAGGTGTGCGCCGCTCTCGACGCCCACCTCGACCGCCCGCTCAAGGACGTCGTCTTCGCCGACGACGACACCCTGCTGCACCGCACCGAGTACACCCAGCCGGCCCTCTTCGCCCTGGAGACCGCACTGTTCCGGCTCCTGGAGAGCTGGGGCGTCACGCCCGACTTCGTGGCGGGTCACTCCATCGGCGAGCTGACGGCCGCGCATGTGGCGGGCGTTCTCTCGCTGGAGGACGCGTCGCTGCTGGTCGCCGCGCGGGGCCGGCTGATGGGCGCGCTGCCGCGGGGCGGGGCGATGGCCGCCGTGGAGGCGCCCGAGGACGTGGTACGGCCGCTGCTGACCGGTCGGGTGGCGCTCGCGGCGGTCAACGGGCCCGATTCCGTGGTGGTCTCGGGCGACGAGGACGAGGTCGAGCGGGTGACCGCCCGGCTCGCCGCGGAGGGCCGGCGCACCCGGCGCCTCACCGTCAGCCACGCCTTCCACTCCCCCCACATGGACCCGATCCTGGAGGAGTTCCGCGCGGTGGCCGCGGGGCTCGCCTTCCGGGCGCCCCGCATCCCGGTGATCTCGAACGTGACGGGTGCCCTGGCGACCGACGAGGAGCTGACCTCCCCCGACTACTGGGCCCGCCACATCCGGGAGGCCGTCCGCTTCCACGACGGCGTACGGGCGCTCCACGAGGCGGGTGCCGGGGTGTACGTCGAACTCGGGCCGGACGCGATCCTGACCGGGGCGGCCCGTCGGACCCTGACGGGAGCGGGATCCGCGCCCGTCCTGGCGGCGGCGCTGCGGCGCGGCCGGCCCGAGGCGACCACCCTGCTCGCGGCCGTCGCGGGCGCGTACGCCGGGGGGACGGCGGTGGACTGGGCCGGCATGTTCGCCGACCGTGGCGGCCGGCCGGTGCCCCTGCCCACGTACGCCTTCCAGCGCGAGCGGTACTGGATGGAGGAGGGCGCGGCGGAGGCGGTCGAGCCCGCGCCGACCCCTTCGGGCATCGGCCTCACCGTGGCCGACGCCGCCGACGCGCCCACCCCGGCGGACGCGGCCGCGACCGCCGCGACCCCCGCGACCCCCGCCACCGCCGCGCCCGACGACCTGACGGAACTGGTCAGGACGCACATCGCGTTCGTGCTCGGCCATGTCACCGCCGACTCCGTGGACACCGCGCGCAGCTTCAAGGATCTCGGTTTCGACTCGCTCTCCGGCGTCGAGCTCCGCGACCGGCTCCAGTCCGCGACCGGGCTGTCCCTGCCTGCCGCGCTGGTCTACCACCACCCGACGCCCGAGGCCGTCGTCGCCCTGCTCCAGGAGCGGTACTCCGGCCCGCGAGGCGAGGCGCCCGACGCCCCCCGGAGCCGTACGGGCCGGGACGACGATCCGATCGTGATCGTGGGGATGGCCTGCCGCTACCCGGGCGGGGTGGGCTCACCGGAGGAACTGTGGGAGCTCGTGGCCGCGGGAACGGACGCCATCGGGCCGTTCCCCGCCGACCGGGGCTGGGACCTGGCCGGACTCTACGACCCCGACCCCGACCACCCCGGGACCTCGTACGCGCGGGAGGGCGGATTCCTCACCGGTGCGGGCGACTTCGACGCCGGCTTCTTCGGGATCAGCCCGCGCGAGGCCGCGGCGATGGACCCGCAGCAGCGGCTGCTCCTGGAGACGGCCTGGGAGGCGTTCGAGCGGGCCGGAATCGCCCCCGACGGGCTGCGCGGGGCGCGGGCGGGCGTGTTCGTCGGTGCCACGGCCATGGACTACGGACCTCGGCTGCACGAGGGCGCCGAGGGCTACGACGGCTACCTGCTGACCGGCGGCACCGCGAGCGTCGCCTCGGGGCGGCTGGCGTACACCTTCGGCCTGGAGGGCCCGGCGGTCACCGTCGACACCGCCTGCTCCTCCTCGCTCGTCGCCCTCCACCTCGCCGTGCAGGCACTGCGGCAGGGCGAGTGCGATCTGGCGCTCGCGGGCGGGGTGACTGTGATGCCCACGCCCGGCATGTTCCTGGAGTTCAGCCGGCAGCGCGGCCTCGCGCCCGACGGCCGGTGCAAGCCGTTCGCCTCGGCGGCCGACGGCACGGCGTGGGCCGAGGGCGTCGGCCTGCTCCTTGTCGAACGACTCTCGGACGCGCGGCGCAACGGGCACCAGGTCCTGGCGGTCGTCCGGGGCACGGCCGTCAACCAGGACGGCGCGAGCAACGGTCTGACCGCGCCCAACGGCCCCTCCCAGGAACGTGTCATCCGGCAGGCCCTGGCCACGGCCGGACTCACCGGCGCCGACATCGACGCGATGGAGGCGCACGGCACGGGCACGCGCCTCGGCGACCCCATCGAAGCGGACGCACTGCTGGCCACGTACGGACAGGACCGGCCGTCCGACCGGCCGCTGTGGCTCGGCTCGCTGAAGTCGAACATCGGACACACCCAGGCCGCGGCCGGAGTCGGCGGCATCATCAAGATGGTCGAAGCGATGCGCCACGGCGTCCTGCCCCGGACCCTGCACGTCGACGAGCCGACCCCGCACGTCGACTGGTCGGCGGGCGCCGTCGAACTCCTCACCGAGGCACGGGAATGGGCCGCACCCGGCGGACGCCCGCGCCGCGCCGCCGTCTCCTCCTTCGGCATCAGCGGCACCAACGCCCACGTCATCCTGGAACAAGGCTCCGAGCCGGCGGTCGAGGATCGGTCGGAAGCGGCTCGTGCGGACGGGCGTCCCCTGCTGTTGACGCTCTCGGCACGCACGGCGGACGCGCTGCCGGCCCAGGCCGAGCGCCTGTCCGCGTACCTCGACCGGCACACGGAGGTGGCACTCGCCCCGGTGGCCGAGGCCCTCGCCCGGGGCCGAGCCGCTCTGGAACACCGCGCGGTGCTGCTCGCCGAGGACCGGGAGGGGGCGCTGGCGGCGCTGACGGCGCTGGCGGCCGGGGATGAGCACCCGGCGGTGGTACGCGGCACGGCCACCGGCCCCGCCCGTACGGCGTTCCTGTTCACCGGGCAGGGCAGCCAGCGCGCCGGAATGGGTCGCGGACTCTACGCCGCATACGAGGAGTTCGCCGCCGCCTTCGACGAGGCCTGCGCCGCCCTCGACCCCCACCTCGACCGCCCCCTCAAGGACGTCGTCTTCACCGACGACGACACGCTCCTGCACCAGACCCAGTACACCCAGCCCGCGCTCTTCGCCCTGGAAACCGCCCTGTTCCGGCTCGCGGAACACCACGGGCTGGTTCCCGACCACGTCATCGGCCACTCCATCGGCGAGTTCGCCGCCGCCCACGCGGCAGGCGTCCTCTCACTCCAGGACGCGGCCCTCCTCGTCACCACCCGAGGCCGCCTCATGGGCCAACTCCCCACCGGGGGAGCCATGACAGCCATCCAGGCCACCGAAGACGAAACACTCCCCCTCCTCACCGGAGCCGTCGGCCTGGCAGCGATCAACGGGCCGGACTCCGTCGTCGTCTCCGGCGACAAGAACGAAGTCGACCGCCTGGCCGCACACTTCACCGCACTCGGCCGACGCACCCGACACCTCACCGTCAGCCACGCCTTCCACTCCCCCCACATGGACCCCATCCTGGAGGAGTTCCACGCGGTGGCCTCGGGGCTCACCTTCCATGCCCCCCGCATCCCCCTCATCTCCACCCTCACCGGCACCCTCGCCACACCCGAACAACTCGCCGACCCCCACTACTGGACCCGCCACATCCGCGAAACCGTCCGCTACCACCACGCCGTCCACACCCTGACCAACCTCGGCGGGCCCACGCGGGTACTCGTCGAGCTGGGCCCCGACGCCGCGCTGAGCGCGACCACCCCGGGCGCCGTGCCCTTCCTCCGCCGCAACCGCGACGAGCCCACGACGTTCCTGACCGCGCTCGCCACCGCCCACGCGCACGGCGTGCCCCTGGACCTCCCGGCGCTGTCCCCCGGTCGGGCCGTACACCCGGGCGAGTTGCCCACGTACGCCTTCCAGCGCGAGCGGCACTGGCTCGCCACGCCCACCGCCGTGGCATCCCCGGGGCTCCTGGGACTGACGGGGCTGCCGTCGGCCGGCCACCCGCTGTTGGGCTCGCGGATCGAGCTGGCCGAGGACGGCGGCCTGGTCCTCCCCGGCCAGATCTCGATCACCACGCACCCGTGGCTCGCGGACCACCGGATCGCCGGCCAGGTCCTCGTCCCCGGCACCGCCTTCCTCGACCTGGCCCTGACCGCCGGCGAGCAGGCCGGCAGCCCGAGGGTGGAGGAGCTGACCCTGGAGGCCCCGCTCGTCCTCGCCGGGGACACGCCGGCCCGTCTGCAACTGGCGGTCGGTGCCCCCGACGAGCACGGCGTGCGGACGCTGTCCGTCCATTCCCGCGCCTGGGACACGGAGGAGGACGCGGATTCCGGCGCCGACGCGGAGGCGTGGACCCGGCACGCGACCGCGCTCCTTGCCCCGGCCCGCGCCGCCGCGCCGGACACCGGACCGGCCGGGGCGTGGCCGCCCGGGGACGCCGAAGTCGTGGACCCGACCGCCCTGTACGAGGAGCTGGACGCCCTCGGATACGGCTACGGCCCCGCCTTCCGGGGTGTCCGGGCCGGCTGGCGACGCGACGGAGAGCTCTACGCCGAGCTGGAACTGCCGGCCGCGTCCGGTCCGCAGAGCACGGAGCCGCACGGCTTCGCGATCCATCCCGCGCTGCTCGACGCCGCCCTGCACCTGCCGGTCGCCGGCGTGGCCGGCCGGGCCCCCGGGGACGGGATGCCGCTGCCGTTCTCCTGGTCCGGGGTGGAGCTCCACGCCACGGGCGCCTCGGTCCTGCGGGCGCACTGGTCGGCGGACGGGCGTCTGACGTCGGTGGACCCGGACGGGCGGCCGGTCCTGTCGGCGGACGCGCTCGCGCTCCTGCCCGTGGACCCGGCCCGGTTCGGCGCGCCCGCCGCGCGGACGCGTGATCTGCACCGGCTGCGCTGGGAACCGGTGGACACCGTCGCGTCGACGGACCGGGTCGCGCTCGTGGACACGGTCGCCGAGCTGGGGCCGGAAGTGCCGGCCGTGGTCGCCGTCCGGGCGCCGGCCGGCCGCGCGGCGGCCGGGCACGCCCTGGCGCAGCTGGCGGACTGGCTGGCCGAGGAGCGGTTCCGGGACGCGCGGCTGCTGCTGCTCACCCGGGGCGCGGTCGCGGCGGCCGACGGGGACGAGGTGGCCGACCCGTGGTCGGCGGCCGCGTGGGGGCTCGTACGGACCGCCCAGTCGGAGCACCCGGGCCGCTTCGCGGTCGCCGATGTCGACATCGACCTCGACGTCCACGCCACCGGGGAGACCGCGACGGACAGCACGCTCTCTGTGCTCGGCGCGGCCTCGGCGTCGGAACCTCAACTGGCCCTTCGTGGAGGCTTGTTGAGCGCACCACAGCTGGTACGTGCCGAAGGCGAGGCGTCCGGGCCGACGCTCGCGGAGCGAGCCGGCCACCGCGCGGACCGCACGGTCCTGGTCACCGGCGCCACGGGTGCGCTGGGCCGGCTGCTGGCCCGACACCTCGTCGAACGGCACGGCGTACGGCACCTGTTGCTGCTCAGCCGCTCCGGCGGGGACGCACCGGGGGCGGCCGGACTCCGGGCCGAACTGACCGCCGCCGGTGCGGAGGTGGAGTTCGCCGCTGTGGACGTCGCCGACCGGGCGGCGCTGGCACGGGTGGTCGGGGCCGTACCCGAGGAGCGTCCGCTGGGCGCGGTGTTCCATCTGGCCGGGGCGCTGGACGACGGCACGCTCGCGTCACTGACGGGTGAGCGTCTGGACGCGGTCCTGCGGCCCAAGGCCGACGCCGCCGTCCACCTGCACGAGCTGACGGCAGGCCTTGACCTGTCCGCGTTCGTCCTCTTCTCGTCGGTCAGCGGCCTCGCCGGTACGGCAGGGCAGGGCAACTACGCCGCCGCCAACGCCGTCCTGGACGCCCTCGCGGAGCGGCGGCGGGCCGCGGGCCTGCCGGCGGTCTCCCTGGCCTGGGGCCTGTGGGACACCGAGGACGGCATGGCGGGCGGTCTGGGCGCGACGGAGCGGGCGCGCTGGGCGCGGTCCGGCTTCACGCCGCTGACGGCCGTGGAGGGCCTGGCCCTCTTCGACGCGCTCCCGGCCGTCGCGGCGGGCGCCCTCGTCCCCGTACGGCTGGACGCGGCGGCCCTGCGCGCGCGGGCGGCCGCCGGATCCCTGCCGTCGCCGCTGCGGCACCTGGTGCGGACCCCGCTGCGCCGGGCTTCGGCGGGAACGCCGGCCGACCGGACCGACGGGCGGTCGGACGGCGCCGAGACCTGGGCCGAGCGGACGGGCGCGCTGGCCGCGCCCGAGCGCGAGCGCGCGGTGGCCGAGCTCGTCCGGTCCACCGTGGCCACCGTCCTCGGCCACGCCACGTCCGTGTCGATCGACGCCGCCCGCGCCTTCCGGGACCTGGGCTTCGACTCCCTGACCGGCGTGGAACTGCGCAACCGGCTGGGCTCCCTCACCGGTCTGCGCATCCCCGCGACCGCCGTCTTCGACCACCCGTCCCCCGAGGCGCTCACCGCGTTCCTCGTGCGGCTGCTGCCGGGTGGATCCGGGCCGGGGGCGACCGCTCCGGGCGCGTCCACACCGGTCCCGTCGCCCGGCACCGGCTCGGACGATCCCGTCGTGATCGTCGGGATGGCCTGCCGTTACCCGGGCGAGGTGGGCTCCCCGGAGGAGCTGTGGGAGCTGGTGGCGTCGGGCACCGACGCGATCGGCCCCTTTCCCGCCGACCGGGGCTGGGACCTGGCCGGACTCTACGACCCCGACCCGGACCGCATCGGCACGTCGTACACGCGGGAGGGCGGATTCCTCTACGGCGCCGCCGAGTTCGACGCCGAGTTCTTCGGGATCAGCCCGCGCGAGGCCACCAGCATGGACCCGCAGCAGCGGCTGCTCCTGGAGACGGCCTGGGAGACCTTCGAGCGGGCGGGCATCGACGCGAGCGCCGTGCGCGGCAGCCGCACCGGGGTGTTCGCCGGGGTCATGTACAACGACTACAGCGCCCGGCTGAGCAGGACTCCGCAGGAACTGGAGGGGTACGTCCTCACCGGCAACACCGCGAGCGTGGTGTCGGGCCGGCTGGCGTACACCTTCGGTCTGGAGGGCCCGGCGGTCACCGTCGACACCGCCTGCTCCTCCTCGCTCGTCGCCCTGCATCTGGCCGCACAGGCGCTGCGCAACGGCGAGTGCGACCTCGCCCTGGCCGGCGGGGTCACCGTGATGGCCCGGCCGGACACCTTCGTGGAGTTCAGCCGGCAGCGCGGCCTGTCGGCCGACGGGCGCTGCAAGTCGTTCGCCGCGGGCGCGGACGGGACCGGCTGGTCGGAGGGTGTCGGCCTGTTGCTGGTCGAGCGGCTGTCGGACGCCCGCCGCAACGGGCACCAGGTGCTGGCGGTCGTCCGGGGCACGGCCGTCAACCAGGACGGCGCCAGCAACGGTCTGACCGCACCCAACGGCCCCTCCCAGGAGCGGGTGATCCGGCAGGCCCTGGCCGCGGCCGGGCTCGGTGGCGCGGATGTCGACGCGGTCGAGGCGCACGGCACGGGCACCCGGCTCGGCGACCCGATCGAGGCGCAGGCCCTGCTGGCCACGTACGGGCAGGACCGGCCGTCCGACCGGCCGCTCTTCCTGGGCTCCCTGAAGTCCAACATCGGACACACCCAGGCCGCGGCCGGAGTCGGCGGCATCATCAAGATGGTCGAGGCCATGCGCCACGGAGTCCTGCCCCGCACCCTGCACGTCGACGAACCGTCCCCACACGTCGACTGGACGGAGGGCGCGGTCGAACTCCTCACCGAGGCACGGGAATGGGCCGCACCCGGCGGACGCCCGCGCCGCGCCGCCGTCTCCTCCTTCGGCATCAGCGGCACCAACGCCCACGTCATCCTGGAACAGGGCCCCGAGCCGGCGGGGCCGAGCACGGCCACGGGTACGGATGCGGATACGGAATCGGGTACGGCACTGCTCGCGCTGTCCGCGCATTCCCCCGAGACCCTGCGCGCACAGGCCGCTCAGCTGTCGGCGCACCTCGCCGACCGTCCGGACACGGCGCGGCGGGCCGCCGCACGTGTTCTGGCCACCGGCCGGGTCGCCCTGCCACACCGCGCGGTCGTGCTGGCCCAGGACCGCGAGGACGCACTCGCGGCACTGGCCGCCGTGGAGGCCGGCACGGAGCATCCGTCGGTGGTGCGCGGTGTCGCGGAAGGCGAGCGCCGCGCCGCCTTCCTGTTCACGGGGCAGGGCAGCCAGCGCGCCCGGATGGGACGTGAACTCTACGATCGGTACGAGGTGTTCGCAGCCGCCTTCGACGAGGCATGCGCCGCCCTCGACCCCCACCTCGACCGCCCCCTCAAGGACCTCGTCTTCGCCGACGACGACACGCTCCTACACCAGACTCAGTACGCCCAACCCGCTCTCTTCGCCCTGGAAACGGCTCTGTTCCGGCTCATGGAGAGCTGGGGCGTCACCCCGCAGTACGTGCTGGGGCACTCCGTCGGTGAGTTCGCCGCCGCCCACGCGGCGGGTGTCCTCTCACTCGACAACGCGGCCCTGCTCGTCACCGCCCGAGGCCGCCTCATGGGCCGACTCCCCACCGGGGGAGCCATGGCCGCCATCCAGGCCACCGAAGACGAAACACTCCCCCTCCTCAACGGAGCCGTCGGCCTGGCAGCGATCAACGGGCCGGACTCCGTCGTCGTCTCCGGCGACAAGAACGAAGTCGACCGCCTGGCCGCACACTTCACCGCACTCGGCCGACGCACCCGACACCTCACCGTCAGCCACGCCTTCCACTCCCCCCACATGGACCCCATCCTCGACGAGCTCCACACCATCGCCTCACAAGTCACCTTCCACACCCCCCGCATCCCCCTCATCTCCACCCTCACCGGCACCCTCGCCACACCCGAAGAACTCGCCGACCCCCACTACTGGACCCGCCACATCCGCGAAACCGTCCGCTACCACCACGCCATCCAGACCCTGACCAACCTCGGCGGCCCCACGCGGGTACTCGTCGAGCTGGGCCCCGACGCCGCGCTCACCCCGCTGACCACGGGTGCGGTCTCCCTGCTCCGCCGCAACCGCGACGAGCCCACGACGTTCCTGACCGCGCTCGCCACCGCCCACGCGCACGGAGTCGTCGTGGACCGGTCCCGGTTCGCGGACGGGCCCGCCGCCGTCGGACCGGCCGATCCGCACGAGCTGCCCACCTATCCCTTCCAGCGCGAGCGCTTCTGGATGGAGGCGGGTGACCCCGCCGACGGCGGCGAGGCCGCGGACCTGCTCGGTCCGGTGGTGGAACTGGCAGACGGACGGGGGCTGTTGTTCTCCGGCAGCCTCGATCCGGCGCTGCTTCCCTGGCTCGCGGACCACACGGTGGGCGGCGCGCCCCTCGTTCCGGGCAGCGTCTTCGCCGAACTGGCCCTCCAGGCGGGCGAGTACGCCCAGAGCCCGGTCGTGGACGACCTGACCCTGGAGGCTCCGCTCGTGTTGGCCGGCTCCGGTCCGGTCGCGCTGCAGCTCACCGTCGAGGCGCCCGAAGCCGGTGGTCGCCGCGGCTTCGCGATCCACGCCCGGGCCGCCGAGGACACCCCCTGGGTCCGGCACGCCTCCGGCACACTCGCCCCCGAGGCCCCGGACCGTCACACGGACGGACCAGACGGCACGGCCGGCGCGGCCGGCGCGGCCGCGTGGCCGCCGGCAGCCGGGATCGCGCTCGACGTGGAGCGGGTGTACGCCCGTCTCGCGGGCCTCGGCTACGCCTACGGACCCGCGTTCCGCAATCTCACGGCCGCCTGGCGGGTCGGCGAGACCTTCTTCGCCGACGTACGCCTCCCGGAGGAACCGGCGGGCTTCGCCGACGGGTTCGGTCTGCACCCGGCGCTCCTGGACGCGGCGCTGCACCTCCTTCCCGTACGCGACGAGGAGGCGGCCGACGTCGTCCTGCCGTTCGGGTGGACGGGGCTGCGGCTGCACGCCACCGGGGCGACCGCCCTGCGGGTCTCGCTCGCCCCGGCAGGTCCGGGCACCGTGTCCCTGCGCGCGACGGACCCGACGGGCGTGCTCGTCGTCTCCGCCGAGGCCCTGGTGCTGCGACCGCTGCCCGAGGGCGCCCTGTCGGCAGTGCCGGCCGCCGCCGCGTTGCCGCTCTACGCCGTGGCGTGGCAGGCCCTTCCGGCGGACGCCGCCACCCTGGACGCGGAGATCGCCGCGGCGACCGAGACGGAGCGCCTCGGGCCGTTCGAGAGCCCACGGGCGGCGGCCGTCCGGGCCTTGGGGCTGGTACAGGACTGGCTGGCACGGGACCGGCCGGCGGGGGCGCGGCTCGCGCTGATCACCGAGGGTGCCGTGGCGGCCCGTCCGGGCGAGGGTCCGTCCGCGCCATCGGCGGCGGCCGGGTGGGGGCTCGTCCGCACCGCGCAGAACGAGCACCCCGGGCGGTTCGTGCTGATCGACAGCGACGGCAGCGCGGCGTCCACGGCGGCGCTCGACCGGGCGATCCGCTCCGGTGAGCCCCAACTCGCGCTGCGCGAGGGGAAGATACTCGTGCCGCGGCTCGCCGCGCTGTCGTCGGCCCAGGGCCCGGAGTCCGGTCCGCACCCGCTGCGCACAGACGGCACCGTCCTGTTGACCGGGGCGACGGGAGCGCTCGGCGCGCTGCTGGCCGAGCACCTGGTCACCGCGTACGGCATCACGCGGCTCCTGCTCACCAGCCGGCGCGGTCCGGACGCTCCGGGGGCGCGCGAGCTGGCCGACCGCCTGGGCGCCCTGGGCGCGGACGTGTCGCTGGCCGCCGTCGACCTCGCCGACGGGGACGCCGTCCGCGCGCTCCTCGACGGCATCCCCGACACCCACCCGCTGACCGCCGTCGTGCACGCCGCCGGCGCGCTCGACGACGGCCTGCTGGAGGACCTGACGCCCGAACGCCTGGACGCCGTCCTGCGGCCGAAGGCCGACGCGGCCCTGCTGCTGCACGAGGCGACCGCCGGCCTGGACCTGGACGCCTTCGTCCTCTTCTCCTCGGTGACGGGTGTGACCGGTACGGCCGGGCAGGCCAACTACGCCGCCGCCAACGCCTACCTGGACGCCCTCGCCGAGCATCGCCGGGCCCTCGGTCTGCCCGCGGTCTCCCTCGCCTGGGGCCTGTGGGACACCGAGACCGGCATGGGCGGACGTCTCGGCGCCGCCGACGTCGCCCGGATCGCCCGTACCGGCATCGCCCCCCTCACCGTCGCCGAAGGACTGCGGCTCTTCGACGCGGCGCTCGCGGTACCGGCCGGTCAGGAGGGCGCGGCGCTCGTCGCGAGCAGGTTCAGCCCCACGGCCCTGGAGGGCCCGACATCCTCGGTTCCGGCCCCGCTGCGTTCCCTCGTCCGGCCCGTCCGACGGCGTGCGGCCGTCGGCGCGGCACCGGCCGCGGCACCGGCCGAGCTGGGCGGCAGGCTGGCGGCGCTCTCCCGCGCCGACGCGGAACGCGAGGTCCTGGAGCTGGTGCGGGCGACCGCGGCCACCGTGCTCGGGCACTCGGGGGCCGACTCCGTCGCGGCCGGCCGGGCCTTCACGGACCTGGGCTTCGACTCGCTCGCCGCCGTCGACCTGCGCAACCGGCTCGGGGCGGCGACCGGCCTGCGGCTGCCCACGACCCTGGTCTTCGACCACCCGACGCCGACCGCGCTGGCGGACCGGCTCCTCGGCGAGCTGCTGCCGGACGCGCCCGCCGAGGCGGCGACCGGGGGCGGGGCCGTCGGTCCGCGCACCGCCGAGGACCCGATCGCCGTGGTCGCGATGGCCTGCCGCTTCCCGGGCGGGGTCGACTCCCCCGAGGATCTGTGGCGGTTGGTCGCGTCCGGTACGGACGCCGTGTCCGCGTTCCCCGCCGACCGCGGCTGGGACCTCGCGGAGCTCTACGACCCGGAGGGTGCGCGGCCGGGTTCGTCGTACGCGCGGGAGGGCGGCTTCCTGTACGGCGCCGCCGACTTCGACCCCGCTTTCTTCGGCATGAGCCCGCGCGAGGCCCTGACGACGGACCCGCAGCAGCGGCTGCTCCTGGAGACGGCGTGGGAGGCCTTCGAGCGGGCGGGCATCGACCCTGCGGCGCTGCGCGGTTCGCGGACGGGCGTGTTCGCCGGGGTGATGTACAACGACTACGGAGCGCGGCTGCACCAGGCCGCAGAGGCGCCCGAGGGCTTCGAGGGTTATCTGGTCAGCGGCAGCGCGGGCAGCGTGGCCTCGGGCCGGGTGGCGTACACCTTCGGTCTGGAGGGCCCGGCGGTCACCGTCGACACCGCCTGCTCCTCCTCGCTCGTCGCCCTGCATCTGGCCGCGCAGGCGCTGCGCAACGGCGAGTGCGACCTCGCCCTGGCCGGCGGGGTGACCGTGATGGCCAGTCCGGCGACGTTCGTGGAGTTCAGCCGGCAGCGGGGACTCGCCGCGGACGGGCGCTGCAAGCCGTTCGCGGCCGCGGCCGACGGTACGGGGTGGGGCGAGGGCGCGGGACTGCTGCTGGTCGAGCGGCTCTCGGACGCCCGCCGCAACGGGCACCAGGTGCTGGCGGTCGTCCGGGGCACGGCCGTCAACCAGGACGGCGCCAGCAACGGTCTGACCGCACCCAACGGCCCCTCCCAGCAGCGCGTCATCCGGCAGGCCCTGGCCGCGGCCGGACTCACCGGCGCCGACGTCGACGCGGTCGAGGCACACGGCACCGGCACCCGGCTCGGCGACCCCATCGAAGCACAGGCCCTGCTGGCCACGTACGGCCAGGACCGGCCGGAGGGCGATCCGCTGTTCCTGGGCTCCCTGAAGTCCAACATCGGACACACGCAGGCCGCGGCCGGAGTCGCCGGGGTGATCAAGTCCGTGATGGCGATGCGGCACGGCGTCCTGCCCCGGACCCTGCACGTCGACAGCCCGTCCCCGCACGTCGACTGGTCGGCGGGCGCCGTGGAACTGCTCACCGAGTCCGTGGCGTGGCCGGAGCGGGACCGGCCGCGGCGGACCGCGGTCTCCTCCTTCGGGATCAGCGGGACCAACGCCCATGTGGTCCTGGAGCACGTGCCCGACGCGGCTCCGGTGCCCGCTCCCGTCCCTGTCGAACCGGAGGGCGCGCGCCCCGGGGGAGGATCACTGCCGTGGCTGGTGTCCGCCCGGACGCCCGAGGCGCTGCACGCGGCCGCCGGCCGACTGCGCACATGGCTGGCCGCCCGCGCGGGCGCGGACTCCGTCGGGGCCGACGGTGTCAGAGGTGTCCTCGGTGTCGGCGGTGTCGGCGGTGTCGGCGGTGTCGGCGGTGTCGACAGCGTGGCACGGGCCCTGGCCGTGGGGCGGAGCGCCCTGGAGCACCGGGCGGCCTTCGTCGCCGACGGGCCGCAGGAGGCCCTGTCCGTCCTTGAGCGGCTGGCCGCGGGCGACTGGGGAGGCGCCGTGCGAAACGAAGCGCCCGCCGATCCGCCCCGGACGGCGTTCCTGTTCACCGGGCAGGGCAGCCAGCGCGCCGGAATGGGCCGCGAACTCCACGAGCGGTACGAGGAGTTCGCCGCCGCCTTCGACGAGGCCTGCGCCGCCCTCGACCCCCACCTCGACCGCCCCCTCAAGCACATCGTCTTCACCGACGACGACACCTTGCTGCACCGCACCGAGTACACCCAGCCCGCGCTATTCGCCCTGGAGACCGCCCTGTTCCGGCTCATGGAGAGCTGGGGCGTCACCCCCCAGTTCGTCGCCGGTCACTCCATCGGGACGGTCACGGCCGCGCATGTGTCCGGCGTGCTGAGCCTTGCGGACGCGGCGGCGCTGATCACGGCGCGCGGCCGGCTGATGCAGGCGCTGCCGCCGGGTGGCGCGATGGTCGCCCTCTCGGTGGACGAGGAGACAGCGCGGGCCCTGATCGCGGGCCATGAGGACGTGGCGGGGATCGCGGCGGTCAACGGGCCGCGGGCCACGGTCGTCTCCGGCGCGGAGGAGGCCGTACGGGACATCGCCGCGCGGGCCGCGGAAGCCGGGGCGAGGACACGGCGTCTGGCGGTCAGCCATGCCTTCCACTCACCGCTGATGGAACCGATGCTCGCCGAGTTCCGGGCGGTCGTGGCGGGACTCGACTTCCACCCGCCGGCCGTTCCCCTGGTCTCCGACCTGACGGGCCGGCTCGCGAGCGCCGGGGAACTCGCCTCGCCCGACTACTGGACGGCGCACATCCGGGAGGCCGTGCGCTTCGCCGACGTCCTGCGCACGCTGCGCGACCTGGGCGCGGGGGTGTTCGTCGAGCTCGGTCCGGACGCCGTGCTCTCCACGATGGCCGCCGACGCCCTCGCCGCGGGCTCCCCGGCGGACGACGCCGTCGCGCTTCCGCTGCTGCGCCGCGACCGGGCGGAGACCGTCGCCCTGCCGGAGGCGCTCGGCGGGCTGTGGACGGCGGGGGTCGCGGTGGACTGGCGCGCGTACTTCGGCGACGGGGGCGTGGACGCACCGGACCTGCCCACGTACCCCTTCCAGCGCGACCGGTACTGGCTGGACGCGCCGGCCCGCCGCCACGCGGACGTGGCCGGCGCGGGGCTCGGAGCGGCGGAGCACCCGCTGCTCGGCGCGGCCGTCGAACTGGCCGACGGCTCGGGCTTCGTGCACACCGGGCGGCTCGCCGCCCGTACCCACCCGTGGCTGGCCGACCACGCGCTGCTCGGCGCGGTCGCCCTCCCCGGCGCCGCGCTCCTTGACCTCGCGCTGTACGCGGGCCGGGCCGCCGGTACGCCGTCGCTCGACGAACTCGCTCTCAGCGCACCGCTGTTGCTACCCGAGGAAGGTGCGGTGCAGCTCCAGCTCACGGTCGGCGCGGCCGACGCCGAGGGGCGGCGGACGGTCGGCGTCCACGCGCGGGAGGCCGGCGGCGAAGGCCCGTGGACGGAGCACGCCTCCGGCGTGCTGGCTCCCGAGGCCGGCGGCCGCACGGAAGACGCCGCGCCGCTCGCGGGCACCTGGCCACCGGCGGACACGGAGGCGGTGGACGTCTCGTCGGCGTACGAGGATCTGGCGCGGCTCGGCTACGCCTACGGCCCGGCCTTCCGCGGCCTGCGGGCGGCCTGGCGCCGCGCCGACGGGGCCTGGTTCGCCGAGGTCACCGCCGCCGAGAACGCCGAGGGCGGCAGCCACGGGTTCCCGGTGGGTCCCGCGCTGCTCGACGCGGCCCTGCACCCGCTCGCCCTCGAAGGCCCCGGCGAGTCCGGGGGGCTGAGGGTGCCGTTCGCCTGGACGGGCGTGCGGGTGCACGGCGCGGCGGCCGGGCCCGGCACCCTTCGGGTGGCGCTGACTCCCGTGGGTCCGGACCGGACCCGGCTGGAGGTCGCCGACGCGGACGGGACGCCGCTCCTCTCGGTGGCCGAGCTGACCGTGCGGGAGACCGACCCGGCGCGACTGCTCGCCTCCCGGGGAACGGGCCCGGGCGGCGGCGCCCTGCACCGGCTGGACTGGGTACCGCTGACGGAAGCGCCGCAGTCCTCCGCCGCGGAGTGGGCGCCCTACGAGCAGGCGTCCGCCTCCGTGCCGTACGCCGTGCTCACCCCCGCGCCGGACGCCTCCGCGTACGAGACGCTGCGGACGCTGCGCGCCTGGGCGGCCGACGAGCGCGGCTCGGGCACGACGCTCGTCGTCCGCACCGAGGGTGCGCTCGCCGTACGGGGCACGGAGCCCGTGCCCGGCCTGGAGCAGGCCCCTCTCTGGGGGCTGGTGCGCACGGCGCAGAGCGAGCACCCGGGCCGCTTCGTCCTCGTCGACACCGACGGGAGCGCGGCCTCGCAGGCGGCGCTGGGCCGGGCCCTCGCCTCGGGCGAACCGCAATTCGCCCTCCGTGACGGCGCGTCGTTCGTCCCC
The DNA here is from genome assembly GCF_053601115.1 of Streptomyces sp. NPDC004788. NCBI lineage: Bacteria > Bacillati > Actinomycetota > Actinomycetes > Kitasatosporales > Streptomycetaceae > Streptomyces > Streptomyces sp. NPDC004788. The sequence goes on along the minus strand of NZ_JBSGBF010000044.1, from coordinate 16,491 downwards.
CGGCTCGCCGCGCTGCCGGATCCCGGGCCGCGTGCGGAGGTGCTGCGTACCGACGGGACGGTCCTGTTGACGGGTGCCACCGGGGCGCTCGGCGCGCTCCTGGCCGAGCATCTGGTCACCACGTACGGCGTGTCCCGGCTGCTGCTCACCAGCAGGCGGGGCCCGCAGGCGCCGGGAGCCGACGAGCTGGTCGCACGGCTCACCACGCTCGGGGCCGACGTCACGTTGCTCGCGGCCGACACCGCCGACCCCGACACGGTCCGCGCGCTCCTCGACGGCATCCCCGACGCGCGTCCCCTGACCGCCGTCGTCCACGCCGCCGGTCTCACCCGGGACGGCACCCTCGACTCCCTCACCGAGGCGGATCTCGTCGACGTGTCGCGTCCGAAGGCCGACGCGGCCCGGCTGCTGCACGAACTGACCGCGGACCTGGCACTGGACGCGTTCGTCCTGTTCTCCTCCGTCGCCGGCGTCACCGGCAACCCGGGGCAGGCCAACTACGCGGCCGCCAACGCCTACCTGGACGCGCTGGCCCAGCATCGCCGGGCCCTCGGTCTGCCCGCGGTCTCCCTCGCCTGGGGCCTGTGGGACACCGAGGCCGGCATGGGCGGACGTCTCGGCGCCGCCGACGTCGCCCGGATCGCCCGTACCGGCATCGCCCCGCTCACCGTCGCCGAAGGGCTGCGGCTCTTCGACGCGGCCCTGCGGGGCGACGTGCCGGTGGTCGTACCCGCCCGGGTCGACACGGCGGCGCTGCGCCGGGCCGGCGACCCGGCCGGGATCCCGGCGCCGCTACGGGGCCTGGTCCCGCCGCCGAGTCCCGGGTCCGGGCCCGCCGCGACACGCACCGGCGGTGACGCCGGGGGCGCGGGTGGCGCTCGGGGCACGGCGGCCGGCGGCACCGGCACCCCGCCGTGGGTGCGCAAGCTCGCCGAGGCAGCGGCGGCGGACCGGCCCAGGATCGCCCTGGACCTCGTCCGGGCCACGGTGGCCGAGGTGCTCGGTCACCCGCCGAACCACCCCGTGCCCGTGGACCGCGGTCTGCTCGACCTGGGCTTCGACTCGCTCACCGCGGTCGAACTGCGCAACCGGCTCGGCGCGGAGACCGGCCTGCGGCTGCCCACGACCGTGCTCTTCGACCACCCGACGGCGAGCACGCTCGCCGCCCACCTGCTGGGCGAGCTGGCGCCCCGGCTGCCCGGCGGCGCGGCCGCGACCCTGGCCCACGTCGAGGAGCTGGAGGCCGCGTTGACCGCCGGACTCGACGGACCCGCCGACGGACCCGCCGACGGACCCGCCGACGGCCCCCGGCTGAGCCCCGAGGCGCGTGAGCGCATCGCCGACCGGCTGGCGGCACTACTGGACCGGCTGCGCCCGCAGGGCCCGGTCCCCGACGACACGCACACCACCGCACTCCTGGACGAGGCCTCCGACGACGAGCTGTTCCGGCTCATCGACGGCGGACTCGGCTCCGAGTGATCCGCATCAAGAGGAGAGTTGACGTCGAATGACGAACGAGGACAAGCTCCGCGACTACCTCAAGCGGGTGACCGCCGATCTGATGCAGACGCGGGAACAGCTGAGCCAGGTCGAGGCGGAGCGGCACGAGCCCATCGCCATCGTCGGCATGGCCTGCCGCTACCCGGGCGGGGTGCGCTCGCCGGAGGACCTGTGGCGCGTCGTGGCGTCGGGCACCGACGCCATCTCGCCCTTCCCGGAGAACCGGGGCTGGGACACGGCCGCGCTGTTCGACCCGGACCCGGAGCGCACCGGCAGGACGTACACCCGGGAGGGCGGGTTCCTGCACGACGCCGACCGGTTCGACCCGGCGTTCTTCGGGATCAGCCCGCGGGAGGCGCTGGCCGTCGACCCGCAGCAGCGGCTGCTCCTGGAGACGGCCTGGGAGACCTTCGAGCGGGCCGGCATCGACGCGCGCACGCTGCGCGGCAGCCGTACCGGGGTGTTCGCGGGGGTCATGTACGGGGACTACGGCGGCCGGATCCGCCAGGCCCCGGACGGCCTGGAGGGGTACATCGGCACCGGCAGCGCCGGGTCGATCGCCTCCGGCCGGCTCTCGTACACCTTCGGTCTTGAGGGCCCGGCGGTCACGGTCGACACCGCGTGCTCGTCGTCGCTGGTGGCCCTGCACCTGGCCGTCCAGGCGCTGCGCAACGGCGAGTGCGATCTCGCGCTGGCGGGCGGTGCGACGGTGATCGCGACGCCGGGTCTGTTCGTCGAGTTCAGCCGCCAGCGGGGGCTGTCGGCCGACGGGCGCTGCAAGGCGTTCGCGGCCGCGGCGGACGGCACCGGGTGGGGTGAGGGTGTGGGCCTGCTCCTTGTGGAGCGGCTCTCTGACGCGCGGCGCAACGGGCACCACGTCCTGGCCGTGGTCCGCGGCTCCGCCGTCAACCAGGACGGGACGAGCGGGCAGCTGTCCGCGCCGAACGGGCCGTCGCAGCAGCGGGTGATCCGGCAGGCGCTGGCCGACGCGGGGCTCACCACCGCCGACGTGGACGCGGTCGAGGCGCACGGCACGGGCACCCGGCTCGGCGACCCGATCGAGGCGCAGGCCCTGCTGGCCACGTACGGGCAGGGGCGCCCGGCCGGCCGGCCGCTGTGGCTGGGGTCGCTGAAGTCCAACATCGGACACACCCAGGCGGCGGCCGGGGTCGGCGGCATCATCAAGATGGTCGAGGCCATGCGCCACGGCGTCCTGCCGCGGACCCTGCACGTGGACGAGCCGTCGCCGCACGTCGACTGGTCGGCGGGTGCGGTCGAACTGCTCACGGACGAGGTGGTGTGGCCGGAGGCGGAGCGGCCGCGCCGTGCGGCGGTGTCGTCGTTCGGCATCAGCGGCACCAACGCGCACGTCATCCTGGAGCAGCCCGAGGAGTCCGCCGCCCCGGCGGCGGCCGCGGAGGGCGGGCCGGACGGCGCGGCGAGTGCCGTACCCGCGCCGTGGTTGCTGTCGGGCCACAGCGAGGAAGCTCTGAAGGAACACGCCGGCCGGCTGCGGACGTATCTGGAGACGCACGAGGACGCCGAACTCGACGCGGTGGGGCACGTGTTGGCGGCCGGGCGGTCGCACCAGGACCACCGGGCGGTCGTCACCCACTCCGGCAAGGAGGAGCTGCGCGAGGCCCTGGCGGCGGCGGCTCAGGGCGAGCCGCACACGAACCTGGTCCGGAACGTGGTGGGTCCGCTGGGGAAGACCGTCTTCGTCTTCCCCGGCCAGGGCTCCCAGTGGGACGGCATGGCCCGCGAACTCCTCGCCACCTCACCCGTCTTCGCCGAACACCTCACCGCCGCCTCCGACGCCATCCAGACCCACACCGGATGGAACCTCCTCGACATCCTCAACAACACCCCCGACACCCCGCCCATCGACCGCGTCGACGTCATCCAACCCGCCCTCTTCGCCATCATGACCAGCCTCGCCAAACTCTGGCAGCACCACGGCATCCACCCCGACGCCGTCATCGGCCACTCCCAAGGCGAAATAGCCGCCGCCCACATCGCCGGCGCCCTCACCCTCACCGACGCCGCCAAAATCGTCACCCTCCGCTCCCACACCATCCTCACCCTCGCCCGCACCGGAGGCATGGCCCACATCCCCCTGCCCGCCCACCACACCACCACCCACCTCACCCCCTACGACGACCTCCACATCGCCGCCCACAACGGCCCCCACTCCACCGTCATCGCCGGAAACACCGAACAACTCCACCACCTCGTCACCACCCTCCAGAACAACGACATCCGCGCCCGCACCATCGACGTCGACTACGCCTCCCACACCCCCCACGTCCACCCCCTCCACCACCACATCACCCAACTCCTCCACGACATCAAGCCGAGGACCAGCACGATCGCCTTCCACTCCACGCTCAGGGGCGGGCCGATCGACACCGCGGATCTCGACGCCGACTACTGGTACGAGAACCTCGCCAACCCGGTCCTGTTCCACCCCACGCTCCAGGACCTCGTCCGTACCGGTCACACGACGTTCGTGGAGGCGAGCCCGCACCCGACGCTCACCACCGCCATCCAGGACACCCTCGACGCGGACCCGAGTGACCTCGTCCCTCTCGTCACGGGCACGCTGCGGCGCGACGAGGGCACCCTCACCCGCTTCCACCAGTCACTCGCCGCCCTCCACACCCACGGCGCGCCCGTCACCTGGCACACCACCCCCACCACCGCCACACCCCCCACCGACCTGCCCACCTACCCCTTCCAGCACCAGCGCTACTGGCTGGAGGACGCGGCGACCGGCGGCGACCCGGAGAGCCTGGGGCTGCACACCACCCGGCACCCCCTGCTCAGCGCGGCGACCACGCTCGCCGACGGGGACGCCCTGCTGCTGACCGGCCGGATCGCCGCCCACGCCCACCCCTGGCTGGACGAGGCGGTCCTGAACGGGACCGTCCCCTTCGAGCTGGCCCTCCAGGCGGCCCGCGTGCTCGGCGGCCTCGGCCTCGCGCGACTGTCGCTCGGCGACGCCGTCGCGCTGCCCCCGGCCGGCGGGGTCGACGTCCAGCTCACCGTGGCCGCGCCCGGGGAGGACGGGGCGCGGGAGTTCGCCCTGCACGCCCGGCCGTACGAGGACGGGGCCGACGACGACGCCCTGCACCGCCCGTGGACCGCACTCGCGTCGGGCCTCCTCTCCGAAGCGGCGGCGCGGGCCGTTCCGGCGGTCCCGGCCGACGGCGTCCGGGCGGAGGTCACGCTGCCCGAGGAGACGGCGGGCGAGGCGATGCGGTACGGCCTGCACCCGGCCCTGCTCGACTCCGCGCTGAGGGCCGCACTCGTCGAGCTCGACCAGGACGTCGTACCGGCCGAGTGGCGGGACGTGACCCTGCACGCCGTGGGGGCCGGGGCCGTCCGCGTGGTGCTCGTGCCCCGGGGCGAGGCGTACGAGCTGCACGTCCACGACGCCGAGGGCGCACCGGTCGCGACCGTCGCGTCCGTCACCCCGCGTCCGCTTCCCCGTACCTCCGGCGCCCGCCACGACTGGCTGCTCGGCCTCGACTGGCAGGCGCTCGCGTCCGTACCGCAGCCGTCGGCCGCGGTCGGCGGCTGGGGGCTGGTCGGCCCCGAAGTCCCGGGTGTGGCGGAGGCGTTCGGCACCGCACCACTGCCCGTCCCCGCGTACGGCTCCGAGGACTCCGGTCCACCGGAAGCGCCGGACCCCGCCACGGAGTCCGGCACGGAGGCCGGCACGGAGGCCGACGCGACCCCTGATCTCGTTCTCCTGCCGGCTCTCGACGCGGCGGAGCTCCTCCCCCACCTCCAGGGGCTGCTGGCCGCCCCGTGGGCGGCGGCGACCCGGCTCGTCGTGGTCACGCGGCACGCCGTGGCGACCGACGCGGACGAGGTGCCGGACCTGGCACCGGCCGCGGTGTGGGGGCTCGTCCGGGCCGTCCAGTCGGAGCACCCCGGGCGGGTCGTCCTGCTCGACCTCGACGGCGCGGCCGGCTCGCTCGCCGCGCTGCCGAGCGCCCTCGCCGCCGACGAGCCCCAACTGGCCCTTCGGGACGGCAGGTTCCTCGTGCCCCGGCTGACCCGCAGTCGGCCCGACGACTTCGCCGACGCTCCGCTCCCCGCGCTCCCGGTGGGCGGCGGGGCCGGCGGCACGGTGGTCGTGTCGGGTGACGGTGATCTCGCGGAGGCGGCCGCGCGTCACTTCGTCGAGGTGCGCGGCCTCCGGAGTCTGCTGCTGCTCGGCGCGGCTCCCGACCGGGCGGCGGCGTACGCCGCCGACGGTGTCGCCGTGCGGACCGTCGAGGGTGGCGCGGCGGACCGGGACGGGCTCGCCGCCGCCTTGGCCGCGCTGCCCGCCGACGAGCGGCCGGTGGCCGTCGTCCATGTCGCCGAAGCGGTCGAGGGCAGCGTCCTGGCGTCCACCGATCCGGCGGCGTTCGCCGAGGCCCTGCGGGACGGGGCCGCCGCGGCCTGGAACCTGCACGAGCTGACCCTGGACCTGGAGTCGGCCTCCTTCGTCCTGCTGACGCCCGACACGTCCGGGGTCCTCGGCGGGACCGGGCGCGCGTCGGCGGCGGCGCTGGGCGCCCACTTCGACGCCCTCGCCGGCCACCGCCGCGCCCTCGGCCTGCCGGCCGTCTCCGTGGCGTGGGGTCCGCGCGAGGCGGCCGACGCCGCACCGCGCGGCCTGGTCCCGTTCGGCTCCGGCCAGGTGGGCGGCCTTCTCGCCCTGGCCGACCGCGCCGAGCGCCGCGCCGCGCTCACCGCTGCCCGGCTGGACCGGGCCGTGCTGGTGGAGCGCGCCCGCGCGGGGCTGCTGCCTCCGGTCCTCGGCTCCCTGGTCCGCGCGGAACCCGGCGCGGCGTCGGCGGCCGGTACCGCCGCGGCGGCCGGCTCCCTCGCGTCCTCGCTGGCCGCGCTGCCGGAGGCCGAGCAGCTGCGGGCCCTGCTCGACCTGGTGAGGACACAGGTGGGCGGGGTGCTCGGGCACTCGGCGCGGGACACCGTGGACCCCTCGCGGGCCTTCAAGGACCTGGGGTTCGACTCGCTGACCGCCGTCGAGCTCCGTAACCGTCTGAACAGCGCGACCGGTCTGCGGCTGCCCAGCACGCTCGTCTTCGACCACCCCTCGCCCTCGGCGCTCGCCGCCCATCTGCGGGCCGAGCTGCTCGACGGCGTCGCCGCGGCCCCGGCCGCCCGGGCGGGCACGAACGGGCGGGGCGCGTACGCCGGGGAGCCGATCGCGATCGTGGCGATGGCCTGCCGCTACCCGGGCGGGGTGCGCTCGCCGGAGGAGCTGTGGCAGGTGGTCGCGTCGGAGAGCGACGTCATCTCGCCGTTCCCGGTCAACCGCGGCTGGGACCTGGACCGGCTGTTCCATCCCGACCCGGCCCACCCGGGCACCTCGTACGCCCGCGAGGGCGGGTTCCTGCACGACGCCGACCGGTTCGACCCGGCGTTCTTCGGGATCAGCCCGCGCGAGGCCACCAGCATGGACCCACAGCAGCGGCTGCTCCTGGAGACCGCCTGGGAGGCGTTCGAGCGGGCCGGCATAGACCCGGCGTCCCTGCACGGCTCGCGCACGGGGGTGTTCGCGGGCGTCGTCTACACGGACTACGGCTCGCGGGTGAAGCTCCCGGCCGACATGGAGGGATACCTCGGGATCGGCAGCGCCGGGTCGATCGCCTCCGGGAGGATCGCCTACACCCTCGGTCTCGAGGGTCCGGCGGTCACCGTGGACACGGCGTGCTCGTCGTCGCTGGTGGCCCTGCACCTGGCCGTCCAGGCGCTGCGCAACGGCGAGTGCGATCTCGCGCTGGCGGGCGGTGCGACGGTGCTCGCCAACCCGGACATCTTCATCGGTTTCAGCCGCCAGCGGGGCCTGGCGCGGGACGCCCGCTGCAAGGCCTTCGGGGCGGGTGCCGACGGCACCGCGTTCGGCGAGGGCGTGGGCCTGCTCCTTGTGGAGCGGCTCTCGGACGCGCGGCGCAACGGGCACCACGTGCTCGCCGTCGTCCGGGGCACGGCCACGAACCAGGACGGCGCCAGCAACGGCATCACCGCCCCGAACGGACCGTCGCAGCAGCGGGTGATCCGGCAGGCGCTCGCCGACGCGGGGCTCACCGGGGCCGATGTGGACGCGATGGAGGCCCATGGGACGGGCACGACGCTCGGCGACCCGATCGAGGCACAGGCGATCGTCGCGACGTACGGGCAGGACCGGCCGGCCGGCCGGCCGCTGTGGCTGGGGTCGCTGAAGTCCAACATCGGACACACCCAGGCGGCGGCCGGGGTCGGCGGCATCATCAAGATGGTCGAGGCCATGCGCCACGGCGTCCTGCCCCGCACCCTGCACGTCGACGAGCCGACCCCGCACGTCGACTGGTCGGCGGGCGCGGTCGAACTCCTCACCGAGGCACGGGAGTGGACGGCGGACGGACGACCGCGGCGGGCCGGCGTGTCCGGATTCGGCATGAGCGGGACCAACGCCCACGTGGTGCTGGAGGAAGCTCCCGCGTACGAGCCCTCGAAGGAGCCCTCGCCCGAGCCCGAGCCGGGGAGCGGTCAGGGCGCCGGCGGCACGGGAACGCGTCCCTGGTTGCTGTCGGGCCACAGCGAGGAAGCGCTGAAGGAGCAGGCGAGCGGCCTGCTGGCCTGGCTGGAGTCGAAGGAGGACGCCGAACTCGGCGCGGTGGCCCATGTGCTGGCGACGGGGCGGTCCCACCAGGACCACCGGGCGGTCGTCACCCACACGAGCCGGGACGAGCTGCGTGCGGAGCTTGAGGCCCTGGCCGCCGGCACGGCGCACGCCGGTCTCGTCCAGGGTTCCGTGGGGCCGCTGGGGAAGACGGTGTTCGTCTTTCCCGGTCAGGGCTCCCAGTGGGACGGCATGGCCCGCGAACTCCTCGCCACCTCACCCGTCTTCGCCGAACACCTCACCGCCGCCTCCGACGCCATCCAGACCCACACCGGATGGAACCTCCTCGACATCCTCAACAACACCCCCGACACCCCCGGCACCCCGCCCATCGACCGCGTCGACGTCATCCAACCCGCTCTCTTCGCCATCATGACCAGCCTCGCCAAACTCTGGCAGCACCACGGCATCCACCCCGACGCCGTCATCGGCCACTCCCAAGGCGAAATAGCCGCCGCCCACATCGCCGGCGCCCTCACCCTCACCGACGCCGCCAAAATCGTCACCCTCCGCTCCCACACCATCCTCACCCTCGCCGGCACCGGAGGCATGGCCCACATCCCCCTGCCCGCCCACCACACCACCACCCACCTCACCCCCTACGACGACCTCCACATCGCCGCCCACAACGGCCCGAACTCCACCGTCATCGCCGGAAACACCACCCAACTCCACCACCTCGTCACCACCCTCCAGAACAACGACATCCGCGCCCGCACCATCGACGTCGACTACGCCTCCCACACCCCCCACGTCCACCCCCTCCACCACCACATCACCCAACTCCTCCACGACATCAAGCCGGTCTCGTCGACCGTGGCCTTCTACTCGACCCTCACCGGCGGCCTCGTCGACACCGGCACTCTGGACGCCGACTACTGGTTCCAGAACCTCGCCAACCCGGTCCTCTTCCACCCGACGCTCACCGCGCTCGTCGAAGCCGGCCACACCACCTACGTCGAGGCGAGCCCGCACCCGACACTGACCACAGCCATCCAGGACACCCTGGACACCCTGGACACGGCCTCCACCGAGCTCACCCCGCTCGTCACGGGCACCCTCCGCCGCAAGGAAGGCACCCTCGTCCGCTTCCACCAGGCGCTGGGCCTGCTCCACGCCCACGGCGCGCCCGTCACCTGGCACACCACCCCCACCACCGCCACACCCCCCACCGACCTGCCCACCTACCCCTTCCAGCGCCGGCGCTACTGGTTGGAAGGCCCCGCCGCGCACAGCGACGCCGGCAGCCTCGGTCTGGACGCCTCGGACCACCCGTTCCTCACGGCGGTCACGACGCTCGCCGACGAGGGCACGCTCCTGCTCACCGGCCGCGTCACGGCCGCCTCGCACCCGTGGCTCGCCGACCACGCCGTGAACGGCAGCGCGCTGCTGCCGGCCACCGCGCTCCTGGAGCTCGCCCTGCGGGCCGCCCATCGGCTCGACACCAACCGGATCGACGAACTCACCCTGGAGGCACCGCTGTTCGTGCCCGAGCGCGGCGGCGTCCGGGTGCAGGTCTCCGTGCAGGCACCGGACGAGGCGGGCCTGCGCCGGATCGCGGTGCACTCCCGCCCCGACTCCCCCGGCACCGGTCCGGACCCCGACGGGCCGGCGGCCGGGAGCGCGTCCGAGCCGTGGACCCGGCACGCCACCGGAGTCCTGGCCCCGGCGGACGACGGCACGGGCACGGAACCGTCACCGGCCACGGCGTCCTGGCCGCCCGCGGGCGCCGAACCGCTCGACGTGAGCGGTCTGTACGACGAACTGGCCGCGCTGGGCTACGAGTACGGGCCCGCGTTCCAGAACCTGAGCGCCGCCTGGCGGGCCGGGGACACCGTCCACGGCGAGGTGGCGCTGGCCCCGGAGCACCACGACGACGCGGCGCGGTTCACCCTGCACCCGGCGCTCCTCGACTCCGCGCTGCACACCATGGGACTCGGCGACTTCCTCGGCGACGGCGTACGACTGCCGTTCTCCTTCAGCGGGGTCTCGCTGCGCGCCACGTCCGCGACCGCGCTGCGCGTCACGGTCGCCCCGGGCGCGAGCGGCGAGGACTCGGTGTCGGTGTCGGTCGCCGACCCCGGCGGCGCGCCCGTCCTGTCGGTGGACGCGCTGACCCTGCGGCCCCTGGCGCCGGGACAGTTGTCCTCGGGGCCGCGTCCGTCCGGCGAACGGGCGTTGTACGAACCGGTCTGGACGGAACCGGCCGAGCCGTCGCGGTCCCCGGCCGACCCGGGCGCGTACGAACTCCTCGACGCCACCGGCCCGTACGGAGGTCAGGGGCCCGAGGCGGTCCGCGCCGCGGTGGCGGACGTGCTCGCCCGTCTCCAGGGGTGGAGCGAACGGGATCCGGACGGACGCCTGCTGGTGCTGACCCGGGGCGCCGTGGCGGCCGGCCCGGGCGACGTGGCGGAGCTCGCGGCGGCCCCGCTGTGGGGTCTCGTACGGTCCGCCGCCACCGAGAACCCCGGCAGGATCGTGCTGGCCGACATCGACGACCCCGCTCCCGACTCCGCCTCGCGCCGGGTGCTGGACGCGGCGGTCGCCATCGGGGAGCCGCAGTTCGCCCTCCGGGAGGGCCGGATCCTCGTCCCCCGTCTCACGGCCGTGCCCGGGGACGCGCCGCTCGCGCCGCCCGTCGAGGACGGGCCGTGGCGGCTCGCGACGCCGGGCGGCTCGCCGGACGACCTGTACGCCGCTCCCCACCCCGAGGCGGGCGCGGCCCTGGCCGAGGGCCAGGTGCGGATCCGGGTCCGCGCGGCGGGGCTGAACTTCCGGGACGTGCTGACCGTCCTGGGCATGGTGCCCGTCGGCGCACCGCTCGGCACGGAGGCCGCCGGCACGGTCCTGGAGACGGGACCGGGGGTGGACGATCTCGCCGTCGGCGACCGGGTGTTCGGGCTCGTGCCCGGCGCCGTGGGGCCGGTGGCCGTGGCCGACCGGCGGCTGATCGCCCGGATCCCCGGCCACTGGTCGTTCGCGCAGGCGGCCGGTGTCCCGGCCGTGTTCACCACCGCGTACTACGGGCTCGTCGAGCTGGCCGGGCTGAAGGCCGGGGAGCGGGTGCTGATCCACTCCGCCGCGGGCGGCGTCGGACTCGCCGCCCTCCAGCTGGCCCGCCATCTGGGGGCGGAGGTCTTCGCGACGGCCGGTCCGGCCAAGTGGGGCGCGCTGCGCGCGCTCGGCGTCGCCGGGGACCGGCTGGCCTCCTCTCGTACGACCGACTTCGAGGAGTCGTTCCGCGCCGCCACGGACGGTGCCGGGGTGGACGTCGTCCTGAACTCGCTGACCGGTGAGTTCATCGACGCCTCGCTGCGGCTCCTCGGGCCGGGCGGCCGGTTCGTGGAGATGGGCATCGCCGATCCGCGCGACCCGGAGGCGGTGGCGGCCGTACGGCCGGGTGTCGCCTACCTGCCGTTCGAGCTGCTCGACATGGACCCGGAAACGGTGGGCGCGGTCCTGGCCTCGGTCCTCGACCTGTTCGAGCGGGGCGCCCTGGAGCCGCTGCCGGTGACCACCTGGGAGGCGGGCCGTGCGCCGGAGGCGTTCCGGTGGTTCGCCCAGGCCCGTCAGGTCGGCAAGGTCGTCCTCACCCTGCCGGCGCCGTCGGCCGCCGGGACCGTGCTGATCACCGGTGGCACCGGCACGCTGGGCGCGGCGCTGGCCCGGCATCTGGTGACCGCGCGCGGTGCCCGCCACCTGCTGCTGACCGGCCGCCGGGGTCCGCAGGCGCCCGGGGCGGACGCGCTGCGGGAGGAGCTGGAGGCCCTCGGGGCGCGCGTGCGGATCGTCGCCTGCGACACCGCCGACCGCGAGGCGCTGGCCGCGCTGCTCGCCTCGGTCGACCCGGAGCATCCGCTGACGGACGTCGTCCACGCGGCCGGCGTCCTCGACGACGGGGTGCTCGCGTCGCTGACGCCCGAGAAGACGGAGGCCGTGCTGCGTCCCAAGGTGGACGCGGCCTGGCATCTGCACGAACTGACCCACGGGCTCGATCTGTCGTCCTTCGTCCTGTTCTCCTCCGCCTCCGGCCAGCTCGGCGGCGCGGGGCAGGCCAACTACGCGGCGGCGAACGTCTTCCTGGACGCGCTGGCCGGTCACCGGCGCCGGCTCGGTCTGCCGGCCGTGTCGCTGGCCTGGGGCATGTGGCAGGACGCGAGCGGAATGACCGGTCATCTCGCGGACGCCGACCTGGCCCGGATCGGCCGGGGCGGTCTGGTCGCGATGAGCGTGCCCGAGGGCATGGCGCTCTTCGACGCCGCGCTCGACGCGGGGCGGCCGGTCCTGGTGCCGGCCCCGCTGGACCTGGCGGCACTGCGGTCCCGCCCGGAGGGGATCCCGGCGGTGCTGCGCGGCCTGGTGCGGGGTCCGGTCGTACGGCGGGCCGCGCAGGCGGCGCCCGGATCGGCGGGGAGCCTGGCGGACCGGCTGGCGGAGCTGCCCGGGCCGGAGCGCGAGCGGGTGCTGCTGGCCCTCGTACGCGATTCCGTGGCGGCCGTCCTGGGGCACACGGCGCCCGAGGGGATCGCGGCGGACCGGGCCTTCAAGGAGATCGGCTTCGACTCGCTGACGTCCGTGGAGCTGCGCAACCGGGTCGCCGCGGCGACCGGGCTGCGGCTGCCGACGACGCTCGTGTTCGACTTCCCGACGCCGCAGGCGCTGGCCGGACGGCTGCTCGCCCTGCTGGCACCGACCGACCCGGCCGCCGATCTGGACCGGCTGCTGGCCTCCGTGACCGTCGACAGCCCGGACTTCCCGGTGCTGCGGGAGCGGCTGCGGGCCGCGCTGTGGCGCTGGGAGGAGGAGGCCGCTCCGGCGGGCTCCGCCGACGGGCCCGAGGGCGAAGGCGGTGCGCCCGACCTGTCGGACGCCACCGACGAGGAACTGTTCCGCGCACTGGACGACGAGCTCGACGGCGAACTGGACGGCGAACTGGACGGGGAATTCGATGCCTCTTGAACCGCTGAACGGAGAGAGGGCCACCGCGATGAGCAACGAGGACAAGCTCCGCGACTACCTGAAGCGGGCGACCGCCGACCTGAAGCAGGCCAAGCGGCGGATCCGGGAGCTGGAGGACCGGAGCCGGGAACCGATCGCCATCGTGGCGACGGGCTGCCGCTTCCCCGGCGGCGCCGACTCCCCCGAGGCCCTGTGGCGGCTGGTGGCCGAGGAGCGGGACGCGATCTCCGGCCTGCCGGTGGACCGGGGCTGGGACCTGGAGGCGCTGTACGACCCGGACCCGGACCGGCCCGGCACGACGTACGCCCGGGAGGGCGGCTTCCTCCACGAGGCGGCCGGCTTCGACGCGGCCTTCTTCGGGATGGGCCCGCGCGAGGCGATCGCCACCGACCCGCAGCAGCGGCTGCTGCTCGAAGTGGCGTGGGAGACGTTCGAGCGCGCCGGGATCGCGCCGACCTCGCTGCGCGGCAGCCGTACCGGGGTGTTCGCCGGGGTCGTCTCGCAGGCGTACGTACCGCCGCCCGCCGAGGTGCCCGAGGGGTACGAGGGGCATCTGATGACGGGGAACGCGACGAGCGTGGCCTCCGGACGGGTCGCCTACCACCTGGGCCTGGAGGGGCCGGCCGTCACCCTGGACACGGCCTGCTCGTCCTCGCTGGTGGCGATGCACCTGGCGGCGCGGGCGCTGCGCGACGGCGAGTGCGACCTGGCGCTGGCGGGCGGGGTCACGGTGATGGCGACGCCCCAGCTGCTCGTGGAGTTCAGCCGGCAGCGCGGGCTCTCGCCGGACGCGCGGTGCAAGGCGTTCGCGGCGGCGGCCGACGGGACCGGTTTCTCCGAGGGGGTCGGCCTCGTCCTGCTGGAGAGGCTCTCCGACGCCCGCCGCCACGGGCACCGGGTGCTGGCGCTGCTGCGCGGTTCGGCGGTCAATCAGGACGGCGCGAGCAACGGGCTGACCGCGCCCAACGGGCCCACCCAGGAACGGGTGATCGCGCAGGCGCTGGCCTCGGCCCGGCTGGCGCCGCAACAGGTCGACGTGGTCGAGGCGCACGGCACGGGCACCCGCCTGGGCGACCCGATCGAGGCGCGGGCGCTGCTCGCCGCGTACGGGCAGGGCCGGCCCGCGGGCGAGCCGCTGCTGCTCGGCTCGCTGAAGTCGAACATCGGGCACACGCAGGCGGCCGCCGGGGTGGCCGGCGTGATCAAGATGGTGGAGGCGATGCGGCACGGCGTACTGCCGCGGACCCTGCACGTGGACGAGCCGACCCCGCACGTCGACTGGTCGGCGGGCGCGGTGGAGCTGCTCACGGAGACCGTGCCGTGGCCGGACCGGAAGCGGCCGCGCCGGGCGGGCGTGTCCTCGTTCGGGATCAGTGGCACGAACGCCCATGTGATCCTTGAGCAGACGCCCGAGGACCCGCCGGCCCAGGCCGCGAGGCGGACCCGCCCGGCACCCGAGGCTTCCGGGACGCCCGGGACTTTCCGGACGCCCGAGGCTGCCCGGACGCCCGGGACTTCCGGGACGCCCGGGGCGGCTGACGTGCCGGCGACGCCCTGGCTGCTGTCGGCCCGTACGGAGGAGGCGCTGCGGCGGCAGGCCGAGCGACTGCTGGCACGCCTGGAGCAGCGGGCGTCGTCGCCCGAGGCCGTCGGCCGCACGCTCGCCCTGGGCCGCGCCCATCTGCGGCACCGCGCGGCCGTCCTCCCCGGTGGCCGGGACGGCGCCCGGACCGCCCTCGCGGACCTGGCGGCGGGCCGGCCGAGCGGGCGCCTGGTGCGCGGCCGTGCGGCCGAACGTCCCGTGACGGCCTACCTCTTCACCGGGCAGGGCAGCCAACGTGCCGCGATGGGGCGTGCGTTGTACGAGGGTCGGCCGGAGTTCCGCTCGGCCCTGGACGAGATCGGCGAGGCGTTCGCCACTCCCCTGGGCAGGCCGCTGGTGCCGGTGCTGCTGGCGGACGAGGGCAGTGCGGAAGCCGCCCTGCTGGAGCGGACCGAGTTCGCCCAGCCCGCCCTGTTCGCCCTGGAGCTGGCGCTGTTCCGGCAGTTGGTCCGGGTGCTGCCGGAGCCGGAGTGGGTGGCCGGGCACTCCATCGGCGGCCTCACGGCCGCCGTCGCCGCCGGGGCGCTGTCCTTGGAGGACGCGGCCGTCCTGGTGACGGCGCGCGGCCGGCTGATGCAGGAGCAGCCGCCCGGTGGCGCGATGCTGGCCTGCGAGGCGTCCGAGCAGGAGGTGCTGGCGCTGCTCCGGGAGTACGACGGCCGGGTGGGTCTGGCCGCGGTCAACGGGCCGTCCTCGGTGGTGGTCTCGGGTGACGCCGACGCCGTGACGGAGATCGCCGCGGCCCTCACGGTGTGGCGCCGGCGGACCAGCAGGCTGCGGGTCAGCCACGCCTTCCACTCGCACCACATGGACGGCGTCCTGGAGCCGCTGCGCGCGGTCGTCGCCGGGCTCACGTTCCGGCCGCCGACGCTCCGGATCGTCTCCGACCTCACCGGCCGGCCGCTGGACGTCGACGACCTGCGCCGGCCCGCGTACTGGGCCGACCAGCTCCGCTCCCCGGTCCGCTTCGGCGCGGCCCTCGGCACGCTGTACGAGGCGGGCGTCACGGCCTTCGTCGAGGTCGGCCCGGACGCGGTCCTGGCCCCCATGGTGGCCGCCGCACAGCCGGCCTCGGCACCGGCCCCCGTGGTGACGCCGACCCTCGTGCGAGAACGCCCGGCCGAAGCCACCCTGGCCGAGGCGTTGACGCGGCTGCACGTGGCGGGCGTGGAGGTGGACTGGCGCGCGTGGCTGGGCGACCCCGGAGGCACGGGGGCGGTCGAGGACGCGGACCTGCCGACGTACCCGTTCGAGCACGTCCCGTACTGGTGGCCGGCGCGTGCGGGCGCGGTGCGGGGCGACTCGGCCGGAACGGCGGCCTCGCCCGAGTCACCGCCGGCCCTCACCCCTGCCCCTGCCCCTGCCCCCGGCCCCGCGCAGGCACCCGTCCTCGTCGAGGCCTCGTTCCTGGAGCTGGTCCGGGTGCACGCGGCGGACGTGCTGGGGCATGCCTCGCCCGAACTGATCGACGCCGAGGACAACTTCCTCGACATCGGTTTCTCCTCGTTCACCGCGCTGGAGGTACGCAACCGGCTCTGCGAGGCGACCGGCATGCTGCTGCCGCCGGTGCTGCTGTACGACTACCCGACGCCGGCGGCGGTCGCCCGCTTCATGGAGGAGCAGGCGGCCTAGCGGACGGGAGCGGCGGGCGCAGGGAGAGGACCCCGCGCCGGACGTCCTCGTCGGCGGGCAGCGGGTGCGGATGGATGAGGTCGAGGCGGAACCGGCCGAGGAAGAGTTCCTTGGC
>NZ_JBSGBF010000043.1:0-62105 GCF_053601115.1 Streptomyces sp. NPDC004788 | reverse complement strand
CACGCGGTCTCTTCCCGGTCTACTCGGTCGCCGGCTTCGGCTCCGTACGGGCGCCGCGGCGCAGCCGGCGGCGGCGCCGCGGCCGGTCGGGCAGCCAGCCGAAGGCCAGCGAGCTGCCGACCAGGCCGAGCAGCATCCCGACGAAGAACCCGCCCAGGTTCGACGTCACCCAGCTGGCGAGCGAGGCCAGCACGCCGATCACCGAATAGAACAGGCGCTGACGGGGGTTGAACACGATGAGCAGCCCGCAGACCAGCATCATGATCGGCAGGACGTAGCCGGCCAGGCTGTCGGCGCCGGCGGCGAGGATCACCGAGACGCTCGCCCGCTGGGTGAGCAGGATCTCCGCGCCGCCGAACGCCAGGGCGAGGCCCGCCCCGAAGGGGCGCCGGTGCCGCCAGCGCCGGAACGCGCGCCAGGGATGCCGGCGGCCGTCGGAGGGCGCGCCCTCCGGCGCTCCCGGGGCGTCCGCGACGGCCTCGTCCGTGCCCGCCGCCATGGTCAGCAGCCCTCCGAGCTGAAGTTCATGTGCAGGTCGGGCAGGGTGAAGCGGACGGCCGTGGTGGCGTAGTTGACCTGCCGCAGATCGCGCAGCCTCACCGTGTCCGCCTGCTGGCCGAACGAGCCCAGCGGACCCTTGACCGGCGGCTTCTCGAAGGTGCTGGCGTCCCCGCCGATCTCGATGTTGTCGAAGTCCGCCAGCTTGCCGGTGATGTCGGTCGAGTCGGTGGTCAGGCCGGACGCCTGGACCGGCGTGCCCTTGTCGCCGGCGGTGATGTGCAGGTAAGTGCCGCCGAGCTCCACGCTCTGGCACAGGTTGGTGAGCTTCGCCTCGCGGATCGCGGTCACGATGGTCAGCACCTGGCCGCCGGTGTCGCCCGCGTTGGGGCTGCCCTCGGCCATGTTGTCCATCGCGCCGAACTGCCCGAAACCCTTGCCTTCCAGGGAGTCCGCCGAGACGACGAAGGGCATGCCGGAGATGGCGAACTGGGCGGCGAGCGCGCCCTGGGCGGTGAGCACCACGAGCGTGCTCGCGGCGAGGAACGCGGGGACGCCCATGAGGGCGGCGCGGCGGTAGCGGACCCCGCCCCGTCTGTCGGGGGAGTCGGGTCCGGTGGTTCCTTCGGACAGGGCCATGCGTTGCTCCTGACATCGATGAGGAAACAGAACGCGGCGTGTCCTGGCGCGGACGGTTCCCCCATCCACCTGGGTCTTCCCGGACTCGTGCGGAGGCGGCCGTGCCGCAGGGAACCGATTCGGACCGTACGCGCAGTGAGAAACCGCGTCAACTACCCAGTAACAAAAGCTTGTTGACGATCAGTCGCAAACGGGAAAGCGCTTCACACGCGAACTGCGAACGGCGCCACGACCACGTGCACGAGCACGTCCAGGAGCGGATCGGGGCCGGTGCCGGGACCGTCGCCGGCGGCCGCGAACCGGCCCTCGTCCACCGCCCGGTGCACCGCCGCGTACACCGCGCCCACCACCGTGTCCACCAGCTCGTCGCGCGCCACTCCCGGCGGGCCCGGCGGCGCGTCCGCGAAGAACGGGCGAAAACCGGCCAGAAATTCGGCCCTGGCGCGGCGCCCCGTCGGCCCCAGGCACTCGATCTCCACCGCCATCGCCGCGAAGACCGGCGTCTCGGCGAGGAGCGTGAGCAGCGCCCGCAGCCCGGCCCGCACCGCGGTGGGCCAGTCCGCCGCGCCGCCGGTGCCGTCGTACGCCCGCTGCATGGCCCGCACCACCGTCCGCGTGCCGCCCCGGAAGGCGGCGAGCACCGCGTCCTCCTTGCCGGTGAACAGCTCGTAGAACACCGGGCGGGTCACTCCGGCGGCCCGGCAGATGTCACTGATCCGCGCACCCGCGTAGCCGTTGGCCGCGACCGTGCGGGCCACGCCGTCGAGCAGCCGCTCGCGCTGCCGCGAGGCCACCTCCTCGGGCGTCAGCCGGCGCGGGCCGGGGCGCAGCGAGCGCTCCGGCTCGCGGCCCGTGCGGGCCCCCGGCAGGACGAGTTCCTCCTCGGTGCCGCGAGCGCTCGTCATCGGCCACATCCCTCTGCGGTTGTTGACGTCACGGACTCGGCGGGATTACAACCCTCGTGGGTTTTCCTCTCGGTGCTCCGGGCGGACCCGGTGGAGCCGCACCCCCGTGGGACGGGATGCGCCGCCGCCGCGCCCCGCACACCGAGTATTACGCTCCACCCCGTATCGCGACACCGCTGCCGACGACGATCCGTGGCGCCGGATCGTCCCGGCGGTGGCCGTCGCCCCAGTGGCGCCGCCGCGTCACCACGTCACCGTTCACGTACGCACGCACGGCGTGCTCCCTCGTACGCCCCTGCCCGCATCCGCGGCCGTGCCTCGTCCCCGGTGCGTGATCCCCAGCGCGGCGCGCCTCCTCGTACCTCCTCGCGTGCCCGCGTGACCCCACGTGCGCACGCACCCACGCACCCCTGCACGCCATCGAGTTCTGCCACCCTCCGCCACGTGCGAAAGGAACCCCCATGGACAAGCGTGCTCTCTCCGCGGCCTTCGGCGCCGCCGTCGCCGCCGTGCTCGCGGTGACCGCCTCCGCCTCCGCGACCGCCTCCGCCGGCGAGGTCCTCACCACCGGCACCGCGGGCGGCACCGCGGTCGCCTCCGGTGACGTCCTCTCCGCCTCCCTGGTCTCCGGGACCAAGGCGAAGATCGCCACCACCGCCGGCGGCAGCACCGGCATCACCTGTTCCGCCTCGGCCTTCACGGCCACGGCGAACACCAACCCCGCCGCGCCCGGCACCGCCACCGAGACGGTCACCGCCCACACGCTCAGCACCTGCACCACCAACATCACGGGCGCGACCGGCGTGCAGAGCATCACCGTCAACAACCTGCCGTTCAACGCCTCGGTCACGTCCGGCGGTTCGCTCACCGTCACGGCGGGCGCCACGGGCCCGATCCAGACCACCCTCAAGATCAACACGATCCTGGGCCTCACGACCTGCGTCTACCGGGCCGGCAGCCTCACGGCCACCCCGTCCAACACCGACAACTCGCTGAGCTTCACGGACCAGCTCTTCACCAAGTACAGCGGCCCGAGCACCTGCCCGGGCAGCGGCTACTTCACCGCGAAGTACGGCCCGGTGCAGGACACCAGCCAGGCGGGCAGCCCGGTGGTGTTCGTCAACTGACGAACGGCGTGCGCTGACATGACGCCCTGAGCAAGGGGGGCGGCCCCGGAGCCGAGGGCCGACGGGGCCGCCCCTTCGCCGTGCAGGCGTCAGGCGTCCAGGCGGGCGACGACCGCGCGCATCGCCCGTTCCACCGCCTCCCGCGTCTCGGCCGTGTGGTCCAGGGTCTCGAAGCCGTGCCGGGCGAGCGGTACGTCGACGACGTCCAGCTCCGCACCCGCCTCACCGGCGGCGGCGACGAACTCCTCGACCGTCGCCGCGAACGCCGCGTGCTCCAGGCCCACCCGGGTCAGCACCACCGGCGGGCTCGACGCGCCCACGACCTCCGCCGGCCGGAACCGCCGGTCCACCACCCGCCACTCCGGCGGCGGCGCGAGCACCGGATACGTGAGCGCCACGCAGCGCAGCCAGGACGGCGGCTCGGCGAGCCACCGCGCCGACAGCAGCCCGCCGCCCGAGAAGAACCACAGCGCGATCCGGTCCCCGTCGACCCGCGGGTCCGCCCGCAGCAGCTCCACCGCCCCGGCCACGTCCTCCGCCGCCCGCGGAAAGTCCGTCAGGTCGTGCAGCCGGTGGTCCAGGGTGGCGCCGACCACGCCCGACGCGGCGGCGAACCGCCCGTACCCGAGGAACGTCGGGGTGTCGCGCGGGGTCGGCCGCCGGTCGGACGGGACCGGCCCGCCGTGCACGAACAGCACCGCGGGCCGCGGCCCGTCCGCCTCCGGGAGGTGCAGGTCGACCCGGCCCCGCCGCTCGCGCGGCCGCTCCGCCACGTCGAGCAGGAACTCCCCGCCGTGCTCCGGCACGGACAGCCGCCGGCCCTCGCCCTTCGCCGCGCGCAGCAGGACGTCGGCGAGCGGGCCGGGCGCGGACAGCATCGGCCAGTGGCCGGTGTCCAGCTCGAAGAAGCCCACGCGCGGGTCGGCGAGCACCCGGTACCGCGTCGGGCCCGTCGCCACCAACAGCTCGACCATGCCGATCCCGGAGCCGTTCGCGGTGCACAGCACGCCCGTCGTCGGCCGGTCGAACGGGTTTCCCGTCAGCCGCAGCGGCTGCGTCAGCGTCCGCACCGGCTGCGGCACCGCCAGCCGGTCGAGCCGCTCCAGATCCGCCTCGCCCAGGCCCGCCGTACTGCCCCACCGCCGCCACCCGTCCCCGCGCGGCGCCGGCACGAACCCGTCCGCCCCGGCCCCCTCGACGGCGGCGGCATCCGGCACGGCCGCGAGCGCCGTGTCCCCGTCGCCCGGCATCCCGGCGTCCAGGTACACCACCCGCGCGACGCGCCCCGAGCGCCGGTCGGCGGCACCGAGCACCGGATGGATCCCGTAGTCGTGCCCGACGAGCACCACCTCCTCACCCGCCCCCACCCGGTCGACCACCCGCACCACGTCCCCGATGTGCGCCTCCAGGTCCACCTCCTGACCCCCGCCGCCGTCCATCCCGGCGAGCGCCACCCCGTACGCCTCGCACCCGGCGGCCCGCAACCGCCCGACGACCTCCTGCCACACCCACCCTCCGGTGAACGGCCCGGACACCAACACGAAAGCGGTCATGACGCTCTCCTCACTCCACACCGATCGCTTCGGCCGCGCCGCGGCGGCCGCCGGAACGGTAGGAACTCCCGCAGGGGGAGGTTCAAGAGGACCCGGCGTCCGGCCTGCGGGTAGCGTTGCGTCACATGCACGCCGACGACGACAGCGAGACCTGGAGCATCGGGGAACTCGCCGAGCGGGCGGGGGTCACCGTCAAGACCGTGCGCTTCTACTCCGACCGCGGGCTGCTGCCCGAGGCCGGGCGGAGCGGCGGCGGGCACCGGCGGTACGGGCAGGCGGCGCTGGAGCGGCTGCGGGTCATCCGGACGCTGCGGGGCCTCGACCTGCCGGTGGCGGCCGTGGGGCGGGTGCTCGACGAGGAGGACGCGCTGGAGGACGTGGTCGCGGGGCAACTCGACGAAGTGGGCGGCCGGATCGCCGCGTTGCGCTGGCGGGAGGCCTCACTGCGACTGCTCCAGGACTGCACCGCGCGGGAGCGCGCCGAGCGGCTGCGGCTGCTCGCGGCCGTGTCCGCGCCGCCCGACACGACGGCGCTGGCCCGCTTCTGGCGCCGCACCCTTCCCGTACGGTTCCCGGCGAGGCTGGCGGCGGCCGTCGTGGACGCGGCCGTGCCGCCGCTGCCGGAGGCCCCGGCCCCCGCGCAGGTGCTGGCCCTCGCGCGGCTCCAGGAACTGGTCGCCCAGGCCCCCGCGCCCGCGGTGCACCTGGCGGACCTCCCGCACCGGCCGACCGTCCTGTACGAAGGGCTCGCCGAGGCGTACGAGCTCGGGACCCGGGAGATGGCGGCCGGCGGCCCGCCGGCCCCGGGCGCGGCGCTCGACGGCTTCGTCGCCGCGTACGCGGGCGCGCTCGGCGCCCGCGACACCCGGGCCTTCCGGCGACGGCTCGCCGGCCTGATGATCAGCGGCGCCGATCCGCTGATCGGCCGCTACTGGCAGCTGGCGGGCGAGGTGGCCGGCGAGCGGTCCGGCCCCACGGTGGGGGCGGTGCACGGCTGGCTGTGCGCGGCCCTGAAGACCGGGCTCGGGAGGCCGCCGACTGGCGACCACCGGGGGGAGTGGGGGACGTGCAGGGCCCCGCGTCCGGGAGGTGAAGCGTGATGTGCGGCGCGGAGCAAGGGCGTTCACGTCTCAGGTGAGGCTCAGATGAGTCTCAGGTGACGAGACCGCCCCGTCAGTCGTGCAGTCCCGAACGCGGGGACCGGAACGTTTCCCACGGAACCGCCCACGGCGCGGGCGGCCATGCTCAACAGCGCCCGCGAATCCGCTCCAACTGCGCGTCCACCCGGCGCACGCTCTCCTGGTAGCCGTGCGACAGCGCCAGTTCGCGCGCCCGCACCAGCGTCGTCTCGGCCTCCTCGACGCGGCCCAGCTCCAGCAGGGCCGCACCGGCCGTGGCCCTGAGCATGCTCTGCCGCACGCCCACGAGGCCGTTGACGGTGTCGCCGTCCAGGGCCAGCCCCCGCCCTGCGCAGGCGAGCGCGCCGGCCGGGTCGCCGGCGGCGAGGAGCTGGCGGGAGCGGTGTTCCAGGGCGAGCAGCTCGGTCATCACGTCACCGCTGTCCCGGACGAGTTCGGCCGCGCGGGCGGTGTGCGCGAGGGACTCCTCGCCGACCCCGTCGTGGTCGAGCGCGACGGCCAGGTTGACCAGCGCGGTGGCCTCGCTGGAGCGTTCGCCCGCGCGGGCCGCGAGCTCGGGGGCGAGGCGCAGGTGCACCAGGGCCTCGGGCAGCCGGTTCTCCTGGGTGAGCACCCAGCCGAGCAGCGCCCGGGCCCGGGACTCGGCGTCCGGGTCGTCGAGCACGGCGGCCGAGTCGACGCCGTCCTCGAGGACCGGGGCCCAGCCGTCGTGGCTGTTCCACAGGATGTACGGCCACTGGAGGATCGCGAGGCGCCAGGCCCGGTCGTGCAGCCCGGCCGCGCGCGCCGCGGTGACGGCGGCGGCGAGGTTGTCCCGCTCGGCCGCGTACCACAGCAGGGCCGCGTCCCGGCCGGCGAAGTGCACGGTGGTGCCGGACAGCCGGGCGCCGTCCGGCACGGTGCAGCAGGGCTGGTCGTCGGGTTCGGCGGCGCGCGTGGCGGCCATGGCGGTGAGCGTGTAGTGGTCGAGCAGTCGCGGCAGTGCGTCCGCGTCGGCGTCGAGGCTGCGGGCGTAGAGCCGTACGAGATCGTGCAGCGTGTGCCGGCCCGGCGCGTACTCGGTGAGCAGGTGCGCGTCGCACAGCCGGTCCAGGGCCTCGGCGGCGACGGCCGGTGTCCGGTCGAGCAGCGCGGCGGCCGCGTGCCGGTCCAGGTCAGGACCCGGTACGGCCCCGATCCGGCCGAACAGCCGTGCCGCCTCCTCCGGCAGCCCCTGCACCGTGACCCGCAGGGCGGCCGCCACGCCCTGCCCGTCGGCGCCCGCCGAGTCGTCCACCGAGAGCAGGGCCAGCCGGCGCTGCTCGTCGGCGAGTTCGGCGGCGAGGTCGGTGAGCCGCCAGTGCGGGCGGGCGGCCAGCTGGGCGGCGGTGACGCGGAGGGCGAGCGGCAGGCCGTCGCACAGCTCGGCGAGCCGCCGGGCCGCGTCCGGTTCGGCCTCGATCCGTTCCCCGCCGACCGCGGCGGCGAGCAGCGCCGCCGACTCGTCGAGGCCGAGGACTCCGAGCGGCACCGGCCGCGCCAGTTCGCTCACCACGAGGCCGCCCAGCCGCAGTCGCGAGGTGACGACGGCGGCGCAGCGCGGACCGGCCGGCAGCAGCGGCCTGGCGCGCTCGGCCGCGCGCACGTTGTCGAGGACCACGAGCAGCGCGCGCTCCTCGGTCAGCGTCCGGTAGAGCGCCTCGGCGGCCGTCGCCGACTCCGGCAGCTGCCGCGGCGGCACCCCGAGCGCGGCCAGGAACTCGCGCAGCACGTCGGCCGCGTCCACCCCGTCCCCGTCGGCGGGGCCGAAGCCGCGCAGATCGGCGTAGAGCACGCCGTCCGGGTAGCGGTCGGCCCGCAGATGCGCCCAGTGCAGCGCGAACGCGGTCTTGCCGACTCCGGCGGGACCGGTGACGAGGGCGACCCGGGCCGCGTCGACGGCCGTGTCGAGCGCCGCCAGTTCCCGCTCGCGGCCGAGGAAGCCGCGGGGCGTACGGGGGAGGAGGTCGGGCGCGGGGAGGGTCAGGGCGGCCGGGGCGGGCCGGGCGAGGCCGTCCACCGGCAGACCCGGCGCGGACGCGTCCGCGCCCGAGTCGTGTCCGTCCCCGTGTCCGTCCCCGTGTCCGTGGCCGTGTCCGTGGCCGTGGGCGGGGGCGGCCGACGGGTGGCCGGCGGACCCGGACCCGGACCCGGACCCGGACCCCGCGCCGGAACCGGACGCAGACCCGAAACCGGCCACGGCCCCGTGGTCGGCGGCATGGCCGGAAGGCTCCACCTGGCCGGGGTGGCCGGGGTGAGCGAGGTGGCCGAGGTGGCCGAGGTGGCCGGGGTGGCCGGGGTGGCCGGGGTGGCCCGAGCCGAGCGGGCCCGAGCCGAGCGGACCCAGCGGACCGGAACCGCGCGTCCCGGGCCCGGTGGGCGCGGGCCCGCCGGGCCCCAGGCCGCCCGACTCCATGCCGGCCGGACCACCGCCGCCGACAGGGGTGCTGTGCGGCAGGCCGCGCAGCACCGCCTCGTACGCGGCGCGCAGCGCGGGGCCCGGGTCGACGCCCAGCTCCTCGGCGAGCAGGGTGCGGGTGCGGTGGTAGCAGTCGAGGGCGTCCGACTGGTGGCCGGCGCGGTAGAGCGAGAGGATCAGCGCGGCCGCCAGGGACTCGCGCAGCGGGTTGGCGGCGGACTCGGCGCGCAGCAGGGCGGCGGCCTTGACGTGTTCGCCGAGGCGCCCGTACGCCGCCGCGAGCTGTTCGACGGTGTCGAGCCGGGTCTCCTCCAGGGCCTGCGCCGCGACGAGCAGCTGTTCGCTCGCGGCGGTGCCGGTGAGCGCGGGCCCGCGCCACAGCGCCAGGGCCTCGCGGAGCATCAGGACCGCGTCCGCCGGGTGCTTCTGGTGGCCCGCCAGCTGGACCAGCTCGTCGAAGCGGTGGGTGTCGAGGAGCTGCTCGGGCATGCGGAGCTCGTACGCCTGGGTGTGGGTGGCCAGCTCGACCCCGTAGTCCTCCGCGCCGCCCTGCTCGAAGAGCGCCCGCAGCCGTGAGACATGGCCCTGGACGACGGTGCGGGCCCGCGCGGGGGGCTCCTCGTCCCAGACCGCGTCGATGAGGCGGTCGACGGGGACGACGGCGTTCGCGCGCAGCAGCAGTGCCGCGAGCACGCTGCGCCGCTTGGCGGGGCCGAGCGGCAGCTCACCCGCCTCGGCCGCGATGGACACCGTTCCGAGCAGGCGGAACTCCACCCGGCCCTCCTTGTTGATCTGTTCCTGTGGGGCCTTCCAGTATCCCCGCCGTACCGGCCCCCACCTGTACGGAGCCCCGCTGATGTCCGGATGCGACCGGAACGCGCGGGGTCACGGCCGGATCCTTCGCCGGGCCGTCGCCGGACCGTCGCCGGGCCGGCGGGGCGGTCGCGCCGGGAGCCGACGGAAGGCGTGACCGAAGGCGTGACGCAAGCCGTGGCGAAAGGGGTGACGGAGCCGCGGCGTAAGCCGCGACGGAAGTCGTGAAGATGCCGTGGAGGAAGCGGAGAAGGATTCCGCATCGGGCGTCAAGCGGGAGCGCCGGCGTCGCTGGATCGTGTGGGAGAGAGCCGGATGACCATGGAATCGGGCTCGGGGCACGGCAGGATCGGATCCGCCGGGTCGTTCCGAACGAGGGCCGTGGGGGCCCTTGGATCCGGTTTCGCGAGCGTCGTGCGCCGACATCGCCGCTCCCCGCCGCCCCCGGAACGAGGCTCCGCTCCGGGGGCGGCAGTACGCCCGGGAGGGCCTCGCCCTCCTCGTCAAGTCGGGTGCCGGGCAACGTTTTTGACATGCTGTCAGCAGTGGCGGAAAACCTGCCTGGACACCCCTACTGGCCGGTTCTACTCTCAAGTCGCTTCGCGTGCACCCCCCACATCACACGCATCCGCACCTCCTCGCACCCCACACTCCGCTCAGAACCGAGGAGATCCCCATGTCCAAGCTGCTCGTCTCCGCGACCGGCCTCGCCGCGGCCGCCGTCCTCGCCTTCGCCGGATCCAGCGCCGGACTCCAGGCCGGGTCCACCACACTGCTCCCGGCCGGTCACTCCTTCGCGGCCAAGCTCACCGGCAAGGCCACCTTCGTCGCCGGTTCCACCACGATGACCTGCGCGGTCTCCGCCTCCGTGCCGACGACCGGCGCCAACAACCTGGTCCCGGCCGCCCCCGCCAACCACAACGACGCCGGGCCGGTCTCCGTGCCCATCAACCCGCCCACCTTCAGCAGCTGCACCACCAGCATCACGGGCGTCAGCGTCACCGTCACCACCAACGCCACCAACGGGGCCTGGTCGCTCTCCGCCCAGAACGGCGCCCCCGCCAGTGGCGCGATCACCATCCCCAAGGGCGGTGTCGTACTGAAGACCAGCGGCTTCGCCGCCTGCACCATCACCGCCTCGCCGACCGGCCCCACCGCGGTCAACGGCGGCTGGACCAACGGAGCCCCGTCCAGCCTGGCGATCGCCAACGCGCCGGTCCCGGCCACCGTCACCGGCGGCTTCCTCTGCCCGACGGGCAACCAGTCGGCGACGTTCAGCGCCACGTACCAGATCACCGACACGACCGACCCGGCGCAGCAGATCACCGTCACCGGCTGACACCCGCTCCGGACCTCGTCCCTCCGCTTCCCCGACTCGCCCCGCGCCGCGCCGCCTTTCGGCATCCTGGTGGCCTGAAGTGCGCGCTCGGCGGGGTGAGTCCGGGCGCGTGGGGGCGGGGCAGCGGAGGGGAAGCCGTAAGCGATGGGCGAACAGGACGAGAAGACGGCCGCGGAAGGCGTCAGAGGCGCGACGGCACGGCGACGGCGGCGTCCCAGGGCGCGGACCGTCCTCCTGACCGCCCTCAGCCTGCTCGTCGGCGCGGTGCTGCTCACCGCGGGCGCCGGCTACTGGGCGTACGAGCACTACACCGGCCGGGTGCAGCGGATCCCGCGGACGTTCCCGACGAACGCACCCGTCCCCGCGGCCTCCAAGGGCGGCCAGAACTTCCTGCTCATGGGTCTCGACTCGCGCTCCGAGGTCCCCACGACCGGCAGCGACGCCAAGGGGAAGCTGTGGAAGTACGGTGACCAGCGCAGCGACGCGATGATGCTGGTGCACATCCCGGACGACCACTCCGCCGCGTACGTCGTCTCCCTGCCGCGCGACTCCTGGACCGACATCCCCGGCCGCGGCCGGGCCAAGCTCAACGCGGCCTTCTCCTGGGGCGGTCCGCCGCTGCTGATCGACACGGTGCAGCGCCTCACCGACGTGCGCGTGGACCACTTCGCCGTCATCGACTGGAACGGCTTCCGCAAGCTCACGGACGCGGTCGGCGGCGTCGACATCCTGCTGGCCGACGGCGAGCGCCGGCACATGAACGGCGCCGAGGCGCTGGCGTACGTCGGCGAGCGCAAGGACCTGCCCAACGGCGACTTCGACCGCACCCACCGCCAGCAGAACTATCTGCGCACGGTCCTGGAGAAGGTGATGAGCTCCGCCTCCCTCAAGGACCCGCTCCAGCTGAAGAAGACCCTCGACATCTTCACCGAGACCGTCTCCGTCGACGAGCGCTTCGGCGACGGCGAGATGCGCGAACTGATCTGGAACATGCGGGAGGTGCGGGCCGGCGACATGACGTTCATGAACGCGCCGGTGAGGGGGACCGGCACGGAGAAGGGGCAGTCGGTGGTCTACCTCGACCGGCCGCGCTGCACGGCGCTGTGGCAGGCGTTCAAGGACGACGGACTCGCGACGTACGTGGAGACGCATCCGATCGACCGCCTGCGCCCGGCGACCAACTAGAGTCTTATGACGTGTGACATGGCACTGTGAAATTTTACTGCGCTAGGGTGCGGCCATGACCGTCATCTCGCGCAACCCCGCCGACCCCACCGACGTCCTCCTCGACCTGCCCTCGCCCGGCGCCTTCGCCGTCGCCGACTCCGTCGAACGGGCCCGCGCCGCCCAGCCCGGCTGGGCGGACGGCGGGGCCGCCGCCCGCTCCGCCGCGCTCGGCGCGGTGGCCGCCGCCGTGGAGGCCGCCGGGGACGAACTCGCCGCGCTCGCCGTACGGGAGGTCGGCAAGCCGCTCGCCGAGGCCCGCGCCGAGGTGGCTCGGACCGTCGCCATCTGGCGCTACTACGCGCAGGCCCCGTTCGAGCCCACCGGCGCCGTCCACGACACCGCAGCAGGCCCCGGGCTGCTGCTCACCCGGCGCCGACCGCACGGCGTCGCCGGGCTCATCACGCCCTGGAACTTCCCCTTCGCCATCCCCAGTTGGAAGGCCGCGCCCGCGCTAGCCGCCGGAAACGCCGTCGTCCTGAAGCCCGCACCCGAGGCCACCGCCTGCGCCCTGCGGCTCGCCGAACTCGTCCGACAGGCCCTGCCCGAGGGGGTGTTCACCGTCGTGCCCGGCGGCGCCGTCGAGGGCGGCGCGCTCGTCTCCGCCGCCGACGTCGTCTCCTTCACCGGCTCGTCCCAGGTCGGGCGCGCCGTCGTGCGCTCCGCCACCGCCCGCGGCATCCCCGTCCAGGCCGAGATGGGCGGCCTCAACGCGGCCGTCGTGCTGCCCGACGCCGACATCGCCCAGGCCGCCGCGCACATCGCGGCCTCCGTCGCCGGATACGCCGGCCAGAAGTGCACCGCCACCAGCCGCGTCATCGCCGTCGGCACCGCCCTCGACCCGCTGCGCGAGGCCCTCGCCGAGGCGCTGCGCGCGCTCCCCGTCGGCGACCCGGCCGACCCGGCCACCGTCTGCGGACCGCTCATCACCGAGGCCGCCCGCGACGAGACGGCCGCCGCCTGGCAGGGCCTGTCCGTCCTCGCCGGCGGCACGCTGCCGGACCGGCCGGGCTGGTACGCGGCGCCCACCCTCGTCGAGAAGGCCGGCCCGGGCCACCGGCTGCTCCGTGAGGAGGTCTTCGGCCCGGTCGCCGCGCTGCTCGCCGCCCGCGACCTCGACCACGCCGTACGGATCACCAACGCGGCCCGCTACGGCCTCGTCACCTCGGTCCACACCGCCGACCTGTCCGCCGCGCTCGGCGCCCTCGACCGCATCGACACCGGCATGATCCGCATCAACGCCCCCACCACCGGCGTCGACTTCCACCTGCCCTTCGGCGGTGCCAAGGCGTCCAGTTTCGGCCCCCGCGAACAGGGCCGCGCCGCCCTGGACTTCTACACGGCCACCCGTACGTACACCCTGGCGCCCGCCGCCGTCCGGTCGTAGGAGCGGGTGCGCGCCGCCCGCGCCCGGGGTCGAATGGTGGGGACGCGGGACGGACGCGGCGGAAGGGCAGGCGGGACATGACGGAGCTCATCGCGGTCACCGGGGCCACCGGGCGGATCGGGCGCCGGGTGGTGCGGCAGCTCGCGGAGGCGGGCGCGGCCGTCCGGGCGCTCGGCCGTGACCAGGAGAAACTGGGCCGGCTGCCGACCGACGACACCCGGACGGCGTCCTACGACGACGCCGCCGCGATGCGCTCCGCGCTCGACGGCGCGCACACCCTCTTCCTGGTCTCCGCACACGAGGGGCCCGGCCGGGTCCGGACCCACGCCACGGCCGTGGACGCGGCCCTCGCCGCCGGGGTGCGGCGGATCGTCTACCTCTCGTACCTCAACGCCGCACCCCACGCGACCTTCACCTACGCCCGCGACCACTGGCACACCGAGCAGCACATCCGCTCCACCGGCGTGCCCTTCACCTTCCTCCGCGACAGCACCTACCAGTCCGACCTCGCCGCCATGACCTCCCCCCAGGGCGTCCTCCGCGGCCCCGCCGGGGACGGCCGCGTCGGCGCCGTCACCCACGACGACGTCGCCGACTCGGCGGCGGCGGTGCTCCTCGGCGACGGACACGACGGTGCCACGTACGACATGACCGGGCCCGAGGCGCTGAGCTTCGCCGAGATCGCCGCCGCGCTGAGCGTGGCCAGCGGCCGCGAGGTCGTCTACGAGCCGGAGACCAGGGACCAGGCGTACGGCTCCCGGGCCGTCTACCACGCGCCGGACTGGGAGGTCGAGGGCTGGGTGACCTCGTACGAGGCCGTGGCCGTCGGCGAGATGGACGACGTGTCCGACGACGTCCGCGCGCTGACCGGGCACCCGCCGCAGGCCTTCGCGGACTTCCTCGCCGCCAACCCGCAGTGCTACCGGCACCTCGTCTCGTCGTCGTAAATCGCTCGGATGTTCGATCAGGGGTACGCTGTCACCATGACAGCGGTACGAGGCGACATCCCCGGGCTCCAGGGCTCCCTCTTCGACCAGGGCACCGACATCGGCCCCGGCCCCCTCGACGGCATCCGGCGCATCCGGCTCGGCGACGGAGCCTGGGTCGACCACCTGCCCGGCTGGCTGCGCGGGGCCGACGCGCTCTTCGAGGAGCTCGCGGGAAGCGTGCCGTGGTACGCCGAGGAGCGCCGGATGTACGACAGCGTGGTCGCCGTCCCCCGCCTCCTCGCGAACTACCGCGAGGGCGCCCCGCTCCCGCACCCCGCCCTGACAGCGGCCCGCGACGCGCTCGGCGCCCACTACGCCCGCGAGCTCGGCGAGCCCTTCGCCACCGCCGGCCTGTGCCTCTACCGCGACGGACGCGACAGCGTCGCCTGGCACGGCGACCGCACCGGCCGCTCCGCCACCGAGGACACCATGGTCGCCATCATCGCCCTCGGCGACCCCCGCGACCTCGCCTTCCGCCCGCGCGGCGGCGGCCCCGTCGCCCTCCGCGTCCCCTCCGGCCACGGCGACCTCCTCGTCATGGGCGGCTCCTGCCAGCGCACCTGGGAACACGCCGTCCCCAAGACCACCCGCGCGGTCGGCCCCCGCATCAGCGTCCAGTTCCGCCCGCGCGGAGTGCACTGAGTCTCACTGGCTCCGGACGGCGTCTACTCCCCGTCGAGCCCGTCGAGCCCGTCGAACCCGCGGAAGGTCCCCGACGCGTCCGCGGCGTCCGCGAACTCGAAGAAGTCCAGCTCCCCGGGACCCGCCCCCGCGAACCGCGTCTCGCTCACGCAGGTCGCGTGCGGGTGCTCGTCCAGTGCGCCGAGCGCCGAGCGCAGCGCGTCCCAGCGGGCGTCGTCCGCGAAGTCGGTGCGCAGGACGAGGGAGGTCAGATCGTCGGGCTGGGGAAGCGGCATGCGAGCGATCCTCTCACCGGGCGGCGATACGTGGCGGCCCGGCTCACCCCCGAGACGACGGCGGCCTCGCCCGGTCCTCGGGGCCGCCGGGGCAGCCGCCCGGGCGCGGGCGCCCGTACGGCCGCCGGGACAGCTACAGGGCGGACCCTCGCGCGGCCGGTCGGACAGACGCCTGCGCGCCTGCCAGGGCGGCCGCTGTGGTGGACGTCCGTACTGCCGCAGGGGCAGCCGCCCGCGCGGGCGGCCGCGCGGCACTCGGGGCGATCCCCTCCGCGGACGCCCGCGCCGCCGCCGGTGCCGTCAGGCCCGCGCGCTCGGCCAGCGCTCCGCCCTGGAAGCGGCTCTCCGCGCCCAGTTCTTCCAGGAGCTCCGCGATGTGGCGGCGGCAGGTGCGCAGCGACATGCCCATGCGGCGGGCGATCACCTCGTCCTTGGCGCCCTCGGCGAGCAGGCCCGCCAGGGCGCGGCGCAGGCTCGGGCCGACGTCCTTGTAGGCGGCCTCGCTGGCGCCGTGGAAGGGGACCGCGCCCGACCACGCCTGGTCGAAGACCCGGCACAGGTACGCCACGACGTCCGGGTCGCGGACGATGACGGCGCCCTCGCCCGTACCGCCGTCGACGCGGCGCGGCAGGAAGGCCACGGAGCGGTCGAACACCACGGCCCGGTCGGGCAGTTCGGCTGCCGTGCGGTATTCGGCGCCCGCCTCGGTGAGCCGTTCCACGTACCCCTGCGTGGACAGGCTGGAGCGCGCCGGGTGCTGGTACAGCGTCCGCATCCGCACTCCGCGGCGCAGCATCGCCAGGTCCCGTTCGAGCGCCGTGCCGAGCCGGTCCGGGGCTCGCCCGCCGCCCGGCTGGATGCTGAACACCTCCTCGCGGCAGCGCTCCGCCTCCTCCGTCAGCATCGCCGACGCCGAGGCCATGTCGGGCAGCACGTCGAAGCCCTGCCGGCGGCCCTGGGCCTTCCGCGCGGCCCGGTACTGCGGCATCAGCGAGTGCAGTTCGTCGCGTACGGACTGGGCGCGCGTCGCGGCCCGCGCCAGCTGTGCCTCCAGCGGGCCGATCACCTCCGCCGCGGCGGCGTCCGGGCTCACCGGGATCAGCTCCTCGGGCCGGCCCGGCGCGGGGCGCAGCAGTCGCAGTCGCAGCAGTCGGCGGGACGCGGCCTCCACCTCCTCCTGGCTCAGGCCGGCCACCGGCACCACGTCGGACGGCCGGCGGATCAGGCTGCCCCGGGCCAGTACGTACTCGAAGACCGCGACGGCATGCGCGTCCAGTCGCGGGATTTCATCGATATCGGTCCCTATGTGCGTCATATCTGCGGATTCCCCCCGCTTCGCGGCCCTGCTACTTCCGTGCCATGCAGGGTATTGCCAGGTCGCGGCCCTGGACCAAGCGGACTCGCCACGGTGAACTGAGGTTGTCCGACGGGCCGAAACCCGTCGCACCGGTCCTTCGCCGGTCATTCGGAGCGAACCCGCCGAACGCG
Organism: Streptomyces sp. NPDC004788; assembly: GCF_053601115.1. NCBI lineage: Bacteria > Bacillati > Actinomycetota > Actinomycetes > Kitasatosporales > Streptomycetaceae > Streptomyces > Streptomyces sp. NPDC004788. The sequence goes on along the minus strand of NZ_JBSGBF010000043.1, from coordinate 45,650 downwards.
GGTGCCCGCCCCGCTGCCCCACGTCTCCCGAACCCTGGAGTCCGCCCATGTCCGCAGCCGTCCGCCGTCTCCTCGCCGTCGCCGCCCTCGTCGTCGGCGTCGGCCTCGCCGCCGGGTTCGCTGCCGGGCCCCGGGGCGACGCCATGACGGACACGACGCGGACGGTCGGCGCCGACCCTCTCGACACCAGCTGGGGCGACCACTACACGCGGCCGGAGCTGTAGTCCCGTGTCGTACCCGCGTCGCGCCCGCGCCGAGCGCTCCGCCGACCTCGCCCTCCTCCCCGACCTCGTCCGCGCCGCCCTCGCGCGCCGCGCTGCCGCCGGCGCGGGCGCGGGCGAAGGACCGGGCGAATGGAGCGTCGACCAGGGCGAGTTCTGGTGTCACGTCGTCCCCGCCGGGGCGGTCCGCCGCCCGCAGGGCTGGAAGCTCCACGTCTCCGCGACCCCGCTCTCCGCCCCGCTCGTCCTCGCCCGCTGCGCCGAGGTGCTCATCGACCACGGCACCGCCTTCAAGTTCGCCGGCAGCCCCGCCCGGGTCGCCGCGCTCGTGTCCGGGCGCTCGGCGCGCGGCGGAGGCGGCAAGTTCCTCACCGTCTACCCGGCCGACGACGACCGCTTCCGGCAGCTCGCCGGGGAACTGCACCGGGTCACCGTCGGCCTCCCCGGGCCCGCCGTCCTCTCCGACCGGCGCTACCGGCCCGACAGCCAGGTCTCCTACCGGTACGGGGTGTTCGCCGGCGTCCGCGAGCTCACCTCCGACGGCGGCTTCGCCGCCCGCCTCACCGACCCCGACGGCCGTCCCGTCGCCGACCAGCGCAACGCCTGGTACTCGCCGCCCGCCTGGGCCGGCGACCCCTTCCCCGACCGCGCGCCCGCGCCCGCCCGCAGCACCGGCACCGCCAAGCCCGTCCTGCTCGCCGGCCGTTACGTCGTCCGCGGCGCCATCCAGCACTCCAACAAGGGCGGCGTCTACCGCGCCGAGGACACCCGCACCGGCGCGCCCGTCGTCGTCAAACAGGCCCGCCCGCACGTCGGCGCCGGCCTCGAAGGACTCGACGTACGCGACCTGCTGCGCCGCGAGGCCGCCCTCCTCGGGCGCCTCGGCGCCGCCGCCCCGGACCTCGTCCCGCCCCTCGTCGAGGTCTTCGAACAGCAGGGCAGCGTCTTCCTCGCCACCGGCTCCGTCCCCGGCACCACCCTGCGCCGCGCCGTCGCCGACCGCCTCGCTCAGGAGGGCGCCGCCTGCCCCGACGGGCGCACCGCCGCCTCACTGGTCCGGCAGCTCATCGAGCTCGTGGCCACCGCGCACGGACTCGGCGTCACCCTCCACGACTTCGGCCCCAACAACGTCATGGTCACCCCCGACGGCCGGCTCCTCCTCATCGACCTGGAGATGGCCGCGCCGGAAGGCGAACGCTGGATCCTGGGCGCCACCCCCGGCTACACCGCCCCCGAACTCCGCGACCTCGACCAGGTCGCCCCCGCGCTCCCGCCGTCCGCCGACCTCTACGCGCTCGGCGCCACGATCCTCCACGCCCTGAGCGGCGCCGATCCCCTGTTCGCGCCGGATCTCCCGGCGGCCGAGGCGCGACCGGACGAGGAACGCCTGGCGGCCCTCGTGGAGCTGCTGGCGCGCGACCTGCCGCTGGTGCGACGGTTCGCGCCGCTGGTGAGGGGGCTGATGCGGGACGAGGCGGAGGAGCGCTGGGACCTGGAGACGGCGCGGGACTTCGTGAGGGGGCTGGAGGAGCGCGAGGCGACGCCGGAACCGTGGCGCGCCGCAGCGCCGACCGTGCCCGCCGGGCCGACCGCCCGTCCGGAACCACGCACGGCTCCGGGCTCGGCGCCCGGCCGGCCCGCCGGAGCGGCGCCCCATACGCCCTCGGACTCGGCGTCCGGTGCGGACCTGGATGCGCCTGCGGCGTCGCCTGCCGCCGCGTCGGCCGCGCCTGCCGGATCGGCGCTCCGTACGGCTCCGGGCTCGGCGCCCGGCCGGCCCGCCGGAGCGGGACCCGGTACGGCAGCCGGACCCGCGTCCCGTACGGCCCCGGGCTCGCCGTCCCCCACCACGCGCCGCCCGCCCTCCGGCCCGGTCTTCCGTACCGCACCCCGCGTGCCCGACGACACGGCGCTCCGTCCCGACCCCGCCGACCTCCGCGACCGCCTCCTCCATGACGGCATCGCTCATCTCCTCGCCACCATGCGGCCCGACGACCCCGAACGGCTCTGGTCCTCCGACTCGTTCGGCGAGACCTGCGACCCCGTGGCGCTGCAGCACGGCTCGGCCGGCCCGGTCGCCGTGCTGGCCCGCGCCCTGCGGCATGCCGACGAGCTCGGGGTCGACGCGGAGCCGCTGCGGGAGGGCCTGCGGACCGCGGCGCGGTGGACCGTGGACCGGCAGCAGGACGTTCCCGGCAACCTCCCGGGGCTGCACTTCGGGCGGGCGGGTACGGCCTGGGCGCTGCTCGATGCGGCTGAGGCGCTCGACGACGCCGAACTGGCCGACCGGGCCGCCGAGTCGGCGCTCGCGCTGCCCGTGCGCTGGCCGAACCCCGACGTGTGCCACGGCGCGGCGGGCTCCGGCCTCACGCAGGTGCGGTTCTGGCGGGCGACCGGGGACCGGAGGTTCCTCGACCGGGTCGGTGAGGCCGCCGCGGGGCTGCTCAAGGCGGGGCGGCACACTCCCGAGGGGCTGTTCTGGCCGGTGCCGGAGGACTTCGACTCGGCGCTCGCCGGGGCCTGGCACTACGGCTTCGCGCACGGCGTGGCGGGCGTGGGCACGTTCCTGCTGTACGCCGCCGAGGCCACCGGCGAGGACGCCTTCCGTACGGCCGCCACCGAGGCGGGCGCCACGCTCGCGGCGGCGGCTCGGAGCGGCGCCGCCGGGACGTTGTGGCCCGTGGACCGGGCCCGGCACCTGTCGGACTCGCCGGAGCTCGCGCGGCACTGGTGCAGTGGCTCGTCCGGGGTCGGCACGTTCCTGGTGCGGCTCTGGCGGGCCGGCGGGGGCACCGATCCGGCGCTGCGCGAGCTGGTGGAGGGCGCCGCCCGCGCGGTCCTCGCCGGCCGGGCGACCGACTCGCCCGCGACCTGCCACGGGCTGTCGGGCAACGCCGAGTTCCTGCTCGACGTCGCCGAGCTGACGGGCGCCCAGGGCCGTCGTGGGGATGCCGAGCTGACGGGCGCCGAGGGCCGTCGTATGCGCGCCGAGCTGTCGGGCGCCGAGGGCCGTCGTACGGGCGCCGAGCTGTCGGACGACGAGGGCCGTCGTACGGGCGCCGAGCTGAGCGGAGCCCAGGGCCGTCGTGCGGGCGCCGAGCTGACCGGCGACGAGGGTCACCGGGCGGGTGCCGAGCTGCTCGTCGACCATCTGGCCGCGCACGCGGTGCTGCGCGACGGGCGGCTGCTCGTGCCGGACGAGAACCGCAGGACGGTGCTCGCGGAGTACGCGACCGGCCTGGCCGGCAGCCTCTCGACGCTGCTCCGGCTGCGCTGCGGCGGCCCCCGCGCCTGGCTTCCCGAGGGCTGACCGAGACGGCCCACCGAGTTTCCGCCGGCCGACGGCCGGCGGAGCCCGGCCCCGTCCGGGGTCCGGCATCCATCCCGCACGACATACGACCGTGAAGGAGTTTGCCATGATGGAGCACGACATCGACGCCCTGCAGGTGCTGCCCGAGGAGGTCCGCACCGAGGACGCCCGCGGTGAGGAGCACGCCGCCGCGCTGATCACCGCCTGCCGCTGGCTGACCAGCGGCTGCTGACGCGGGACGCGACAGACCCCGAGGGCGCCGGGGCAGACCCGGCGCCCTCGGGGTGTCTCACCGCAACTGCCGCCGCACCAGCTCGTGGAACAGGCCCTCCGGGTCCGCGAGCAGTTCGGCCGGCGTGCCCTGCTGCACGACCCGGCCGTCCGCCATCGCGATCACCCGGTCCGCGCCCATCACCGTGGACAGCCGGTGGGCGATCACGATCCGGGTCGCGCGCAGCGCCCGCGTCGACTCGATGACGACGCGCTGCGCCTCGTTGTCCAGCGCGCTGGTCGCCTCGTCCAGGAACAGGATCCGCGGCCTGCGGATGAGGGCCTGGGCGATCATCAGACGTTGCCGCTGGCCCCCGGAGAGCGTGCCGCCGCCGTCGGAGAGCATGGTGTGCAGGCCCATCGGCATGGCCTGGACGTCCTCGGCGAGGCCCGCCATGGCGAGGGCGGCCCACGCGTCCTCCAGGGAGAACGCCTCGGTGCCGCGGAGGCAGTCGAGGATCGAGCCGCTGAGCGGACGGGCGTGCTGGAGCACCACGCCGCACTGGCGGCGCACGGCGGCCCGGTCGAGGGCGGCCAGGTCCTGGCCGTCGTACAGGACGCTGCCCTCGGTGGGGCGGTCGAAGCCGATGAGCAGTCGCAGCAGCGTGGACTTGCCGCAGCCGCTGGCGCCGACGATCGCGACGAACTCTCCGGCCCCGACCCGTACGTCGACGCCGTCGAGGACGAGCGGACCCTCGTCGCTGTAGCGGTACGACAGCTGCCGGGCCTCGACGGCGCCGCTGAGCCGGCCGGGGCGGGCGGCGCCGCCGCGGACCTCGGGGGCGGCCCGCAGGATCGGCGCGACCTGCTCGAAGACGGGCAGGACGGCGGCGACCGAGAGCAGCGCGCCGGTCACCTGGGTGACGGCGGACAGCAGCATGGTGAGCGCGGTGGAGAAGGTGAGGAACTCGGCGGCGGACATGACTCCGCGGGCCGGCCCCGCGAGGAGCGCGAACATCACCAGGGTGCACAGCGGCAGACAGACCGCGCCGAGCACGGTGAGCGTGTTCTGGATCCGGCCGGCGCGCTGCTGGAGCACCCGGGTGCGGGCGAACTCCCGCGCCCAGGCGGCGTAGGCGAAGCTCTCGGCCGCGGCGACCCGCAGCTTGGGCAGGCCGCGCAGGGTCTGGAAGGCCTGGTTGTCGAGCCTGCTGTTCAGCTCGACGAGCCGGCGCTGGTAGCGCAGCTGCCACAGCCCGAAGCCGAGGAAGACCGCGCCGACGACGATCAGCAGGGCGAGCGCCACGACGGCGAGGGACGGGCTGAGGACGAGCAGCACGACGACGTTCATCGTCCCGACGGTGGCGGCCTGGAGACAGACCGGGGCGACGCCGGCGAGCATGCGGCGGACGGCGCCGATGCCGAGGGCCGCGTTGGCGAGTTCGCCGGTGGAGCGGCCGGTGAAGAAGGTCGCGGGAAGGCGGAGCAGCCGGTCCCAGACGGCGGGTTGCAGGGTGGCCTCGATGCGTCCCTCCAGGCGCAGCAGGGCGACGCTCTGCAGCAGGCCGAACGCGGCGGCGACGACGGCCGCGGCGACGAGCGCCACCGCGGTCTGCACGATCAGGTCGTTCTCGGCGGCCGGCACGTACTCGCCGAGGACCCGCCCGGTGGCCGCCGGCACGGCCGCACCGAGGACCATCGAGACGAGGCCGCCGAGGAGCAGCGCCCGCAGTTCCTGGCGGGTGCCGCGGGTGCTGAAGCGCAGCAGCCTCGGCAGCCCGATCGGGCCCTCCGGCAGCGGCCGGTAGAACATCACGGCCTGCCGCTCGTAGGCACCCTCGCTGTCCTCGTCGACGCGCTCCCGGTGCCCGCCGCCCGGGGCGACCGCCACATAGCCGCCGCGCCGCCACAGCAGCGCCACCGGCGCGCCGTCGTGCTCCCGCCGGCCCACCAGGGGGCCGCAGTTCTCCCGCCACCAGCGGCCGCGCAGACCCACCTCACGGGTGCGCACCCGGAAGGCGAGCGCGATCCGTTCGACCGGATCGGGCTCGTCCCGGCCGGTGTCGGTCCCGGCGGCCTCGACCGACTCCGCCGTCTCGGCGAGGACGATCCGCGCGTCTGCGGCGACGAGCCGGCACACGGCGAGCGTCGCGTCCGTGCCGGCGCCGCGCCGGGCCCGTCCGCCGCCGGGGCGGCCGATGGCGGCGAGCAGCGCCTCGTCCGCCTCGCTGCCGGCCGCCCGGCCCGCCGCGAGACCGGCCGCCGTACGGTCCTCCTGGGCCCGCTCGCGTTCCTCGATCCAGTCGTCGAGGGCGTACAGGAGCCGGTACTGCTGCTCGACCATGCCCTGCCACAGCGCCGCGTCGACGAGCAGGTCGTACGCGGGGCCGTAGCCGACGGCGCCGGGGGCGACGTGCATCCACACGATGTCGTCGTCGGCGGCCTGCGGCGCACCGCCGCCGGCCGTGGCGCCGCCGAGCGGAGCCTCGTACAGGACGCGCAGTCCCCGTCCGACGCCCAGCGCGAAGGCCGCCTCCAGCGGGCCCGCGGCCTGGGCGTCGGCCTCGTACTGAGCCCCGTACTGCGCCTCGTACGACGCCTCGTACGGCTGCCGGTACAGCTCGCGCAGCTCGATACGGCGCAGCATGCACTCGCGGGTCGGCCGGCCCACCAGCGTGTGGTACGGGCCTTCGGCCGGGCCGAGGAGCAGCGCGCCCGCGCCCGCCCGGCCGAGGAAGTGCCAGGCGCCCGCGTGCGCCGCGTCCACGGCGAACAGGTCGAGCGCACCGTGCTCCACCAGCCACAGGACGGACGGGCCCTCCAGGGACAGGCTGCGCAGTCCGGTGCAGTCGACGGGCGCGCCGAGGGCGCCGAGCGCGGCGACGACCGGGTCGCCGGTGACGGGCGCGGTACCGGAGGCGGGCGCGGTGTCGGAGGCGTACGGGAGCGAGGTCATGTCAGTGCTCCTTGACCAGTTCGGCGTACGGGCCGCCCGCGGCCACCAGCTGTTCGTGCCGCCCGCGTTCCACCACCGTGCCCCGGTCGAGGACCAGGATCTCGTCGCTGTCGCGCACGGTGCTGAGCCGGTGGGCGATGACCACGCAGGCGCAGCCGCGGCGGCGCAGGTTGTCGATGACGACGCGCTCGGTGTCCGCGTCGAGGGCGCTGGTCACCTCGTCGAGGACGAGCACGGCGGGGTCGCGGACGAGCGCCCGGGCGAGTTCGAGGCGCTGGCGCTGCCCGCCGGAGAAGTTGCGGCCGTCCTGCTCGACCCGGCTGTGGATGCCGCCGGGCCGCCGGGACACGTCGTCGAGGACTCCGGCGTCCGCTAGCGCGGCGACCACGGCCTCGTCGGGCACGGACGGGTCCCACAGCGCCACGTTGTCGCGGACGCTGCCCTCGAAGAGGAAGACGTCCTGGTCGACGAAGGCGACGGACGCGGCGAGCGTGCCGCGCGGGATGTCCTCCAGCCGCCGCCCGTCGATCCGGACCGTGCCCTCCCAGGGGGCGTACAGGCCCGCGATCAGCCGGGAGACGGTGGACTTGCCGCTGCCGGAGCCGCCGACGAGCGCGACCTGCTGCCCGGGGCCGACGGTGAGCGAGAAGTCGGTGAGCAGCGGCGCGTCCAGCGGGCTGTAGCCGAAGGTGACGCGGTCGAGCTCGACGTGGCCGGCGAGCCGTCGGCTGCCGTCGGCGGGCTCGGGCCGGGTGTGGACCGGGTCGACGGGGAAGTTCTCGACGTCCTTGAGCCGGGCCACGTCGGCGGCGAAGTCCTGGATCCGGCCGGCGACGCCGCCGAGCCGGGCGATCGGCGCGGTGAAGCCGGTCACCAGGGCCTGGAAGGCGACGAGCAGACCGACCGTCAGATGCCCCTCGACCGCCCGCAGTCCGCCGATCATCAGGATCAGCGCGCTGTTGAGCGCGGCGAGCGTGGGCGCGACGATCGCCAGCCACGCGCTCGGCACGCCGAGCCGCTGCTGCACGTCCAGGGTGACCGCGTGCTGACCGGACCAGCGGCGGAAGAAGCCGTCCTCGCCGCCCGTGGCCTTGATCGTCTCGATGAGCTGGAGACCGCCGTACGAGGTGTTGGTGAGCCGGGCGCTCTCGGCGCGCAGCTTGCGGGTTCCGGTGGCCCGGACGCGCACCGCGATCCGCAGCGCCACCACGTTCAGCAGGGCGACGCCGACGCCGACGACGGTGAGCTGGGGGTCGTACGTCCACAGCAGCACCGCGTAGAGCAGCACGACGACCGCGTCCACGCCCGCCGCCGACAGGTCGCGGGCCAGGGTCTCGGCGACCGAGTCGTTGGAGCGCAGCCGCTGCACCAGGTCGGCCGGGCCGCGCTGGGCGTAGAAGGCGACGGGAAGCCGCAGCAGATGGCGCAGGAAGCGGGCGCTGCCGAGCGTCGAGGAGACAATCCGGCCGCGCAGCAGATTGGCCTGTTGCAGGGCGGTGAGGGCGGCGGTGAGCACCAGCGCGGTGGTCATCGCCGCGAGCAGCACGCCGAGCAGCGACGACTGGCCGCCGATCAGGAACGTGTCGATGTACGTACGGCTCAGCGCCGGCACCCACGCGCCGACCGCCACGAGCAGCACGCTGGAGAGCACGGCCGCGGCCGTGGTGCCCGAGGTGCCGCGCAGCCGCGCGGGCAGCGCGCCGAGGAGGCCCGGCTTACGGCCGCCGCGCCGGAAGCCGGGGCCCGGCTCGAAGACGAGGACGATGCCGGTGAAGGCGGAGTCGAACTCCTCCATGGGCACGAACCGGCGGCCCTTCGCCGGGTCGTTGACGTACACGCCGGTACGGCCGAGGCGGCGGCTCATCCCGTCGTAGACGACGTAGTGGTTGAACTCCCAGAACAGCACGGCCGGGGCCGCGACCTCGGCGAGCGCCGCCAGGTCCATCTGCATGCCCCTGGCCGTCAGACCGTGACTGCGCGCCGCCTTCAGCAGGTTGCTCGCGCGCGAGCCGTCCCGGGAGACACCGCAGGCGATGCGCAGCTCCTCCAGCGGCACGTACTTCCCGTAGTGGCCGAGGACCATGGCGAGGGCCGCCGCGCCGCACTCCACCGCCTCCATCTGGAGCACGGTGGGGGTACGGACCGTGCGCGGGCGCCGGCCACGGGGCAGCGGACGGCGGCGGGGCGCCGGGCGGCGCCGGGCGTTCTTCCTGCGCGGGTTGGAGGCGGGGGAGACGGAGGAGGGCGGGTTCACGGGAGCAGCCAGTCGACGGGACGTTGCGAGGAGAGGTGGACCGAGCCGCTGACGGGCGTGCCCGACTCGACGGCGTACGGCGGGCCCTCGGCCGAGGACCAGGCGTATCCGGAGGCGGTGGCGGAGGAGCGGTCCAGGGCGACGAGCACGGCGACCGGGTTGCCCTGGCGGGTGAACGCGGCGGCGAGCCCGTCGTCGCCGAGGAAGCCGCCGATCTGCGCCTTCGTCTGCGGCGCGCGGCCCACCTCGGCGACCGTGCCGCGCAGCACGCCGTACTTGTCGCGGGCCACGGAGGTGACGGTGAGGTCCACGCGGGCCCCCTTGCGCAGCGCGGAGGTGTCGCCGCCGGGGACGTAGAGGACGGCGACGAGGGGATCGTGCGGGCCGGTGGCGCGTTCGACGGTCGCCACGTCGGCACCGGTGGGCACGACGGCGCCGGTGCGCGCGTAGAGCGCGGTCAGCCGTCCGGCGGCGAGCGCGCGCACCTTCTGGTCGCCCCGCTCGGTGCGGACGACGACGAGGGGCTGCCCGGCGGAGACGGTGGCGCCCTCGGCGACGAGGACCTCGGTCACCTGTCCGGCGACCGGACTCTGCAGCAGATAGCGGCCCTCGGCGTGGGCGAGGATCCCGGGCGCGGTCAGCTTGGACGTGACCGTGCCGGTGAACGCCCAGTACCCGGCGGCCGCCATCACGAGGACGGTGACCACGAGGACGAGTCGCCCCTGGGGGCGGGCGAAACGCACCGGGAGATCGAGTTCTTCGGGAGACTGCAGCTTGGAAAGCGCCTTTTGGCGAAATTGCATGGACTATTCCTTCGACTGCATTCCCGGCCGGTCCGTGGGGCGTGCGCCCCGGGGCCGGAAAAGCCCCGGGGCGCACGGCCGCGCATCGGTCAGAGACCCGCGACGCCGAGGCCGGCGTTCACGTGCACACCGGCGATGTTCTGGACCAGGCCCGGGACGCCGTTCACGAGACCCTCGGCGGCGGCGACGGTCTGCAGGCCGCCGACGGTGCCGAGGACGGTGTTGACGTCGCCGGTCACGGCGCCGACGAGACCGCCGTTGACGCTGATGAGACCGCCGGAGACGGCGTCGAGCTCGGCGTCGTCGATCACACGGGTCTCGATGTCGTTACGCATGGAAGCGCACCTTTCACTCAGTGGGGGGAATCCGAATTACCGCGGCGCCGCAGATCAAAGCATGCGAACGGCTGCCCGAGCCAATTCTGTTGACGTGTATTCAGCGTTCTTCGTGCAGCTCGCGCGACCTGCTGTGCGGCATGTTTCACGGAACGGCGACAGCTTCTCCGCAGGAACGGGTAACAGATTCCGTCCCACCCGCGCTCCGGCCGGACGAACCGGGGTGAAATCCGGCAACGGGCGCCCGGCCGTGTGCCGGACCCGGGGACGGTCGCGGAGGCGCGGTTCAAGTCACGTACACAATGTGCAGGTTCCCGGCAGGGCGCGGGGTCGGGGGCGGTCCGACCAGCCGCCCCCGCTTCACAACCAGCCGGCCCGCTGCGCCTGCAGCGCCAGCTGGAAGCGGTTGGCCGCGCCGAGCCGCGCCATCAGGATCTGCAGCCGGCGGAACAACGTCCGCCTGCTGACGCCGAGTTCGCGTGCGATGACCTCGTCGCCCGCGCCGCCCGCGAGCAGCCGGAGCAGCCGCCGGTCGGTGGGTTCGAGGCCGCCCGGGCGCGCGGCGTGGCCGTGCAGCGGCAGGGCGGCGTTCCAGGACTGCTCGAAGAGCGCCACGAGCGCGGAGAGCAGCCCGCACGGCTGCACCACCAGCATCGTGTTGACGACGTCCGCCTCCCGGATCGACAGCGACACCAGCGCGAACGCCTCGTCGATGATCAGCAGCTTCACCGGCACCGACGGCAGCACCCGGGCCTGCTCGCCCGCCTCCAGGCACGGTTCGATGACGTCCTTCAGATGCCCGGGGTGTTCGAGGGCCTCCCGCGCGTACACGACCCGCTGCCGCACCCCGCGCGCCAGCGTGGCCAGCGCGTCCTCCGTGGCCCCGGGCACGGGGACGTACGGCGGCGACTCGAACTGGCGGATCTGCTCGCGCGCGCTCGCCCACGCGCGCCGCATCCGCGGCCCTATCGCCTCCCCGGTGACGACCTCCACCAGGTCGTCGTTGTACGCGGCGAGCCGGTGCCGGCGGAACGACTCGAAGGCGCCGCCGACCGCGATCCGCGACTCCTCCAGCTCCGCCGCCCGGTGCCGGGCGAGCACCTCCAGGCCCGCCGCCGGCGGCACCGGCGCCACCAGCTCGCCGTCGCCGCCCGCGCTGCTGGCCAGGCCGGCGTCGACCAGCTCCCCGTACGCGGCGGCCAGCTCCGCCCCGGACAGACCGGCGGCCGAACCGACCGCGCCGAGCGGCGCGGGGGCCAGGTCGAGCAGCGTCAGATAGACCCGGCCCGCGGCCTCCCCGACACCCAGGAGCCGCAGCGCCTCGCGGAGCTTCGCATGCGTCATACCCGCATTATCCCGGCCCCGGCGGGCTCGGGATGGCCGATCAGTGCCACTGGCACTCCTTGGCCCCGGTCGCCCCCGCCCGGTACTACCGTCCAGGCAGCCGCCGGGCCCCCGGCGGCACCCACACCCACCGGACGAATGGGGAACGACGTGGCCAAGGGCCGGAAGAACGGGCTGTACAGCGGGATCTCCGAGGAACTGTCCGCGCTGATGCGCACCGGCTGGGCGGACACCGAGCGGCACGACCTCACCGCCGACGAGCAGGCCCCCTACGCGGCCGCCCGCCGCGAGGCGCTCTCCGCCCGCTTCCCGGGCGAGCGCCTGGTGATCCCCTCGGGCAACCTCAAGACCCGCTCCAACGACGATCCCTACCCGTTCCGGCCCCACTCGGCCTATGTGCACATGACCGGCGACCTCGCCCGCGACGGCGCGCTCGTCCTGGAGCCCCGCCCCGACGGCGGCCACGACGCGTACTGCTACCAGCTGCCGCGCGACGGCCGCGACACCGACGAGTTCTGGCTCGGCTACACCGCCGAGCTGTGGATGGGCCGCCGCCGCTCCCTCGCCGAGTCCGAGAAGGTCCTCGGCCTGCCCTGCCGCGACGTCCGCACCGCCGCCGCCGACCTGGCCGCCGTCACCGGCGTCCCCACCCGCGTCGTCCGCGGCGTCGACCCGGTCCTGGAGGCCGCCCTCACCACCGACGAGGAGCGCGACGACGAGCTCGAAGAGGCCCTGAGCGAGCTCCGGCTCGTCAAGGACGCCTGGGAGATCGGCGAGATGCGCAAGGCCGTCGACGCCACCGTGCGCGGCTTCACCGACGCCGTCGCCGAGCTGTCCCGCGCCGTCGCCACCTCCGAGCGCTGGATCGAGGGCACCTTCTTCCGTCGCGCCCGGGTGGAGGGCAACCACGTCGGCTACGGCACGATCTGCGCGGCCGGCCCGCACGCCACGATCATGCACTGGACCGACAACGACGGCCCGGTCCGCCCCGGCGAGCTGCTCCTCTTCGACGCCGGCGTCGAGGGCCGCACCCTCTACACCGCCGACGTCACCCGCACCCTCCCCATCAGCGGCACCTTCACGCCCGTGCAGCGCAAGGTGTACGACGCGGTGTACGAGGCCCAGGAGGCCGGCATGGCCTGTGTGAAGCCGGGCGCCGCCTACCGCGACTTCCACGAGGCCGCCCAGCGCGTCCTGACCGAGAAGCTCGTCGAGTGGGGCTTCATCGAGGGCCCCGCCGAGCGCGCCTACGAACTCGGCCTGCAGCGCCGCTTCACCATGGCCGGCACCGGCCACATGCTCGGCCTCGACGTCCACGACTGCGCCGAGGCCCGCAACGAGGAGTACGTGGACGGGCCGCTCGTGCCCGGCATGGTGCTCACCGTCGAGCCCGGCCTCTACTTCCAGGCCGACGACCTGACCGTGCCCGAGGAGTGGCGCGGCATCGGCGTCCGCATCGAGGACGACCTGCTCGTCACGGAGGACGGCCACGAGAACCTGTCGGCGGCCCTGCCCCGCACCTCCGACGAGGTCGAGGCGTGGATGGCCCGCGTCGCGGGCTGATCCCGCCTCCACGGCTTCGCGGCGTCGCGCTCCCGCCGGGCGCGGCGCCGCGAAACGGCGCGGGCGCGGTGCCGCGGAACGGCTGCGAATGGAAGGCGCCACGGGTTGGGGCTACTGTCGATACAGAGGCCATGAGTGCGCCGACGCTCCCGCGGCCCGCGGTTTCCGCAGCCCCGCGGTGGAGGAATCCAGGGCGCGCGGAAGGAGCCTGCCATGACCCGTACATTGCGAGCGGCGATCGCTCTCGCGGGAACCGCGCTTCTCTCGGTCGGCATGGTGACCGGGTGTTCGGCCGATTCCAAGCCCCAGGCCGCGAAGAGCAGCGACGTGAAGATCGGCCTGCTGCTCCCGGAGAGCAAGACCACCCGGTACGAGAAGTTCGACAAGCCCTACATCGAGCAGAAGATCCAGCAGCTGGCACCCGGCGCCACGGTCGACTACTACAACGCGGCCGAGAGCGCGACGACCCAGCAACAGCAGGTCAACACCGCGCTCGCCAAGGGCGACAAGGTGCTCATCCTGGACGCCGTGGACGCCAAGTCCATCCAGTCCTCCGTGGACAAGGCGCACGCCGCCGGCGTGAAGGTCGTCTCCTACGACCGCCTCGCCCAGGGACCGGTCGACTCCTACGTCTCGTACGACAACCACAAGGTCGGCGAGCTGCAGGGCAAGGCGCTGCTCGCCGCGCTCGGCTCCAAGGCCAAGTCCGGCGTGATCGTGATGCACAACGGCTCGCCGACCGACCCGAACGCGGCCGAGTTCAAGGCCGGAGCGCACTCCGTCCTCGACGGCAAGGTGACGATCGGCAAGGAGTACGACACCCCGAACTGGGACCCGAACAATGCCAACCAGCAGATGTCCGGTGCCATCGCGGCCCTCGGCAAGGGCAAGATCATCGGTGTCTACTCCGCCAACGACGGCCTGGCCGCCGGCATCTCCACCGCCCTCCAGGCGGCCGGACTGCACGTGCCGCTCACCGGACAGGACGCCCAACTCGACGCCATCCAGCGCATCCTGATCGGCACTCAGACCATCACGGTGATGAAGCCGTACAAGCCCGAGGCCGACATTGCCGCCACGATGGCCGTCGACTTCGCCCAGGGCAAGCCGCTCCCCAAGGACCTCGCCCCGCTCACCGTCACCAACGGCAGTGGCGACAAGGTCCCGGCCAACCTGCTGACCCCGATCGTCGTCCACAAGAACAACATCGGCGACACCGTCGTCAAGGGCGGCCTCTACACCGTCGACGAGATCTGCACGCCGACGTACCAGGCCGCGTGCAAGCAGGCCGGTCTGCAGTAACCGCCCGGGAACGGGCCTGGCAGGGTCGGAGGCGGTCGCTGTGCCGGAAGCACCTGTGCTGTCACTACGGGGAATCTCCAAACGGTTCGGCGCGGTCCAGGCCCTGTCGGGCTTCGACCTGGACGTGAGCGCCGGCGAGGTCGTCGCACTCGTCGGTGACAACGGCGCCGGGAAATCGACCGCCATCAAGGCGATCGCCGGGGTCAACCCGCCCGACGAGGGCGTCATCGAATGGCAGGGCCGGCGGGTCTCGATCAACCGGCCCCACGACGCCCAGAACCTCGGCATCGCGACCGTCTACCAGGACCTCGCGCTCTGCGACAACCTCGACGTCGTCGGCAATCTCTTCCTCGGACGGGAACTGCGCCGCTTCGGAGTGCTCGACGAGGTCCGCATGGAGCAGCGCTCCCGCGAACTGCTCCACACCCTGTCCATCCGCATCCCCAGCGTCCGCATCCCCGTGGCGTCGCTGTCCGGCGGCCAGCGGCAGACGGTGGCGATCGCCCGCTCCCTCATCGGCGATCCCAAGGTCGTCCTCCTCGACGAGCCCACCGCCGCCCTCGGTGTCGAGCAGACCGCCGAGGTCCTCGACCTCGTCGAACGGCTCCGTGGGCACGGCCTGGGGACCATTCTCATCAGCCACAACATGGTGGACGTGATGGCCGTCGCGGACCGGATCGCCGTGCTGCGACTGGGCCGCAACAACGGCTTCTTCGACAAACGCTCCACCACCACCGAAGAGATCATCTCCGCCATCACCGGGGCCACCGAGAGCGCCGTGACCCGGCGTCAGGCCCGCATGCGCGAGGAGCGGGAGGCGCGCGGGGAGGAGTTGCCATGAGCCGCGACCCGAACGCGGGCGGGAGCGACCGCCCCCAGGGCACCACGCCCCCGGCCCCCGCGCCCGACGCCGTACCCGCCGTCGACAGCCGGCTGATCGTCCGGGAGGAAGGCGTCCGCGGCTACCTCAACGAGTTCCGGCGCAAGCTGCGCAGCGGCGAACTCGGCTCGCTGCCCGTCGTCGTCGCCCTGATCATCATCTGGACGGTGTTCGGCAGCCTCAACAGCACCTTCCTGTCCGCGCAGAACCTCTCCGACCTGAGCCAGCAGATCGTCGGCACCGGGATGATCGCCGTCGGCATCGTCTTCGTGCTGCTGCTCGGCGAGATCGACCTGTCCGTCGGCTCGGTCAGCGGACTGTGCGCCGCCATCTTCGCCGTGCTCAACGTGCTCAACGGCATGAACCAGTGGCTGGCGCTGCTCGTCGCGATCGCGGGCGGCGCGGCCGTCGGTCTCATCCAGGGGTTCTTCTTCGCCAAAGTCGGGGTGCCCGCCTTCGTCGTCACCCTCGCGGGCAACCTGTTCTGGAACGGCCTCATGCTCCAGGTGCTCGGCGCCAACGGCACCGTCAACATCCCCTCCGACAGCGTCGTCGCCAAGCTCTACTCGACCATCTTCCACAGCGCGGCCACCGCCTACATCGTCGCGGGCGTCGGCGTCGGGCTCTTCCTGCTCGCCTCGCTCCTGGACGCCAAGCGCCGGCAGGCGGCCCGGGTGCCCTTCCGGCCGGTCGCCGAGATCGTGCTGCGTACGGTCGTCATCGCGGCCATCGCCTTCGTCACCGCGTACATCCTCAACCAGTACCAGGGGCTGCCGCTCGCCCTGCTGATCTTCCTGATCCTGCTCGTGGTGCTCGACTTCGTGCTGCGCCGCACCGGATACGGCCGGCAGATCTTCGCGGTCGGCGGCAACATCGAGGGCGCCCGCCGGGCCGGCATCAGCGTGCCCTTCGTCCGGATGAGCGTCTTCACCATCGCCGGCACCATGGCCGCGATCGGCGGCATCTTCCTGGCCGGCCAGATCCAGTCCGCGAGCCAGACGTCCGGCGGCGGCAACCTCCTGATGAACGTCATCGCCGCGGCCGTCATCGGCGGCACGAGCCTCTTCGGCGGCCGGGGCTCGGTGTGGTCCGCGCTGCTCGGCGCCCTGGTGATCGGCTCCATCCAGTCCGGCATGAACATCATGGGCGTCAGCAACGCCGTCCAGTTCATGATCACCGGAGCGGTGCTGCTCGCCGCGGTCGTCGTCGACTCGCTGTCGCGGCGCAGCCAGAAGGCGGCCGGACGCGCCTGAGCGGACGCGCCGGACCGGACGCGCCCGAGCAGCACTCGGGCGCGTCCGGACGCGTGTCTTCCTACGGGTTGTTGAAGTGGACCTCGGGGTGGAGCGGGCTCGGCCCGGTCAGCAGCGGCTGCGGCCGGCCGCGCAGCCGCTCGTCGAAGAAGGCCGCGAGATAGGCGCGGGTCACCGCGAGCGCCCGGTCGGCCGGAATGGTGGCGCCCTCGTCCGGCACGTCGAGGCCGCGCAGCAGCACCGGCGCGTCGGTGAAGGTGAAGTGGTTGGCGCCGGACACCGTCAGCCAGCGCTTGTAGCCGTCGAGCGCCTTCCAGGTGGTGTCCCAGCTGGTGTCGACGCCGCCCGGCCGGTGCATCTCGTCGTCGGTGCCCAGGAACATGAACGCCCGCCCGCCGAGACCGCCGGCCGGAAGGGTGTCCCAGAAGGCGCCGTCCATGTTCACCCCGGCGTCGATCCGCCGGTCCGCGATCATGGCGGTGGCGGCGGCCGCGCCGCCGATCGAGTGCCCGGCCATGCCGATCCGGGTCGGGTCGATGGTCCGCGCGTACGGCCAGGTGGCGACGGCCCGCGGCCCGGTCAGCCGGTCCAGGAGGAAGCGCACGTCCGCCGCCCGCACGGCCGTGACGTCGGCGCCCTTGATCTTCCCGTCGTGCATCTGCGTACAGGCCACGCAGGTCAGGGCCGGCCCGCCCGGCACGGACATGCCGGAGTTCTCGTAGGCGTGGTCGACGGACGCGACGACGTAGCCGCGCGAGGCGAGGTCGGTGGCGAGGCCCGTGAGCAGGAACCGGGGCACCCCGAAGCCGGGCGAGAGCACCACGAGCGGATGCCGGCCGGGCGCGGGCCGCACGTCCTTCGCGCTGTACGTGTTCAGGCCGGCCAGCGCGCGGACGTCGGCCGGATCGGTCTTCTCCACGCCTTCCAGGACCAGCCGGGCCTCCTCCTCCGTCGCGTACGGCACGGGCGCGCCGCCCCGCGCCGTACGGGCCGCCGGATAGTGGACGGTCACCATGAGCTCCCGCGCCTCCGCCGTGGGCACGTACGGGTCGCGCCGGGAGCGGTCGACGAGATGGAGGACGGAGGCGCCCACGCCGTACTTGCCGGTGGGAGCGGGCAGTTGGAGGGCGGCGGCCGGGCCGGCCTGAGGGGAGAGGGCGGCGGCCGGCGCGGGAGTGGCCGCGGCGGCGGGCAGGGCGGTGGCCGGTAACGCGACCGCGCAGGCGAGGAGGGCGGCAGCGGCCGCCCGGGTGAACTTGGACATGCCCAGGACGCTACGGCGCCCCGTCGGCGCCCCGCGTCCGACCACGGTCGGAGCCGAAGCCCACTGCGTCACCCCCCGGTCGGACGAGTTCCTCCCTCTCCCGGGCGGCGTCGCACCACCCTGCGGGTGAAGATCACCCACCGTGCCGTGTCGCACCGGCCGCCAGTCGGTTCACGTGGTGGATTTCGGCAGATTTCCATGATGTCCACGATTTCCAGGATTGCGACGGAGTAAGGAGGTCCGATGGCGGGCCGAGCGTTGATCGTCGTCGATGTGCAGAAGGAGTTCTGCGAGGGCGGCGACCTGCCGGTGAAGGGCGCCACGGAACTGGCGCGGGCACTCGCGGAGTTGGTCCGGGAGCAGGCGGGCGGGACGTACCGGCGGGTGGTGGCCACCCGGGACCACCACATCGATCCCGGCGGCCACTTCTCCGCCGAACCCGACTTCGAGGACTCGTTCCCCCCGCACTGTCTGGCCGGCAGCGAGGGCGCCGAGTTCCACCCCGACTTCGAGGAGGTCGTCGCCTCGGGCGCGGTCGACGAGGTGTTCTTCAAGGGCGCCTACTCCGCGTCGAAGAGCGGCTTCGAGGGGGAGAGCGGCGGCGGCGTCGGGCTCGCCGAGTGGCTGCGGGGGCGGGACGTCGACGCGGTGGACGTCGTCGGGATCGGCACCGACCACTGCGTGAAGGCGACAGCCCTGGGCGGCGTGCGGGCGGGCTTCGAGGTGCGGGTGCTGCTCGACCACACGGTGGGCGTCACCGCGGAGACCACCGAGCGGGCCATGGCGGAGCTGAAGGAGGAGGGCGTCGAACTGATCGGCACCCCCGTCGTCCTCGTCTGATCCGGAGCGGGGCCCTTCTCGGGCGCCTGCGGATGCGGCCCGTGGGCGGTTCCGGGATGCTGTACGGGACGAGGGGGGCCACCCGAGGAGGGCAGCGATGTCCGTGATGGACAAGCTCAAGCAGATGCTCAAGGGGCATGAGGACAAGGCGGGCCAGGGCGTCGACAAGGCCGGCGACGCCTTCGACGCGAGGACGCAGAGCAAGTACAGCGGCCAGGTCGACACCGCCCAGGACAAGCTCAAGGAGCAGCTGGGCGCCGACCAGAGGCCCCCGGAGGACCCGCCGCGCCAGTAGCGCCCCGAGGCGTGCGCCCCCGCCCCTGCCACGGGGCGGGGGCGTTCGCTCTTCGCCCTTGGTCGGGCGGGGAACTCGCCGTCGCGGGCCACGCCCACGCCGCCGTGCACCCCCGGGTCGCGCTGCGGCATGTCCGCCACGACCTGGGGCGAGGTGCTCACCCGCGCGAGAGGCTGAGAGCTCGGGCGTGGGGAGCCCGGATCAGAGCGCGATGCCGGCCCGCACCACGCGCACCGGGCGCGTCAGCACGGAGACGTCGGCCAGCGGGTCGCCGTCCAGGAGGATCGCGTCGCCCGCGAAGCCGCGCGCGAGCCGGCCCACCGTGGCTCCAGGCCGAGCAGCCGGGCGGCGCCGGTCGTCGCGGTGCGGATCGCGTCCAGTGCCGGCCGGCCCGCGGAGCGCATCAGCTCCACCTCGCGGCCGATCGGGTCGACGATCCCTCCGGAGGAGTCGGTGCCGGCGGCGAGCGGGACGCCGAGCTCGTACGCGGCGCGCACCGCCCGCTTCAGGATCGGCAGGAAGGTGCGGCCGCGCTCGGCCAGGACCGGGTCGGGGTCCTCGGCGAGACCGGCGAGGGCTGGACGCGGCTCAGCTCTCGTCGTCGTCCGGGCCGAAGAGCGTGCGCAGCGCGACCGCCCTGCTGTCGCGCACGTGCAGCAACGTGCCGGCCGCAGCCGCCTCCGCGTCGCCGGCCGCGATGTGCCGGTGCATCTCGGCGTGCTGGGCCCGCATGTGCTGGGGCTCCGCGCGGAGCCCGAACAGCAGCCGCAGCTGCCAGCTCAGCTGCTCCATCGTGCGCGCGAGGAGCGGGTTGTGCGCCATGGCCACGACCTGGTCGTGGAACGCCGTGTGCGCGGCCACCTCGCGCGGCCCCTCGTCCGCCGCCGCGGCCGACTCCGCCTGCTTCAACGCCGCCTCCAGCGCGGCGAGCCCGGCCGTGTCCCCGGCCGCCGCCGCCCGCGCCGCGAGCCGCGAGGCCTGGACCGCGAGCGGCTCCCACACCTCGTACAGATGCTCCACGTCGGCACGCTCCAGGCGCCGCACCCGCACCCCGCTGTGCGGGAGCAGTTCGAGCAGTCCCTCCGCGACCAGCGCGCGCAGCGCCTCGCGCACCGGGACGCGGGACATGTTCAGCTCCTCGGCGACCTCGCGCTCGACGAGCCGGGCCCCCTGCGCGTACCGCCGGTCGACGATCCGCTGCAGCACCTCCTCGCGCGCCCGCGCGCTGAGCGAGGCCGGACCGGCGGCCGTCGCCGGAGCCGGTACCGGCGTCGCCGCCTGCGGCTCCTCGGCGGCCGCGGCCGCCGGATCCGCACCGGCCCTCTTCTTCTGCGCCACTCGTCCGACCTCTTCCCGTCCCTCGCCGCCCGTGCCGGGCCCGAGAATACGTCGCCCCCGCGGCACCCGCGCACCGGCGGGCAAGCGCGTGCCCACGGCTCGCCGTGCCGTCACTGCATGTCGGAGATCATCGGATTAGGGTGGTTCGATGCGATCTGTTCCTCGCTGGGCTCTGATCTCGTCAGGGGCCGCTCCCGTGATCACGGTCGGCGGCTGGACGGCGGCGGGTGCGTTGGAGGGGCCCGCCTACAACCCCGTCACCCAGACGATCAGCGTGCTCACGGCGTACGGTGCCGCCGGTTTCTGGGTCATGACCAGTGCCCTCTTCGGCCTCGGTCTCTGTCATGTGGTCACCGCCTGGGGACTGCGCGCGGCGCGGCCCGCCGGCCGGCTCGCCCTCGCGGGCGGCGGCGCGGTCGCGCTGGTGATCGCGCTGCTCCCGCCCCCGCTCAGCGGAGGCTCCCTCCGGCACGGCTCCGCAGCCGCCGTCGGCTTCGCCCTCCTCGCGGTCTGGCCGATACTGGCCGCCGCCGGCAACAGCGCCGCGCCCTGGGGCCTGCGCCCCGTCCCGTCCGTCGCCGTCACCACGGTGATGACCATCGGCGCCGGCTGGTTCCTCCTGGAGACGGTCCGCCACGGCGCGGCCGGCGTCGCCGAACGCGCCGTGGTCTGCCTCCAGTCCGTGTGGCCGCTGGTCGTGGTCGCCTCCTGCCTGCTCTACCGGCAACGGGACGAGCGGCAAGGAGGCGAGGGACAGCCGGACGAGGGGCTGCAGGGCGAGGGGCGGCAGGACGAGGCGTGGTGGGGCGAGGGACAGCAGGACGAGCGGCAGCAGGACGAGCGACAACGGGGCGAGGAGTGGTGGGACGAGGGGCAACGGGGCGACGGGCAACGGGGCGACGGACAGTGGGGCGAGCGACAACGGGGTGAGGAGTGGTGGGGCGAGGCCGAGCGGCAACGGGACGAAGGTGAGCAGGACGAGCCGCAACGGGCCGAGGGGCGGTGGCAGGAGGGGCGGCGGGACGAGCAGGACGGGCCTCCTACAGCGAGTCCGCCCGGACCCAGGTGACCGGCGCGGTGCTCGCCACCGCGGTCACGGCCCCGCGCCGCGGGTCCGTCCGCTCCAGGAGGCGGGCCCCACCCTCGTGCCGCCCGGCCTTGAACAGGGCCTCGTGGCGCACCCACAGCCGGAGCAGCGCGAGGCCGGGGTCCGGTGCGCCGGCGGCCGCGCGGACGGCCGGCTCGGGCAGCAGCCGCCGGAGCACCGGGAGCGGGCCGGGGCGGCGGGTGCGGGGCTCGGTGTCGATGCCGACGGAGCCCGGGCTCGCGGCAGCCGCGGCCAGACCGTCGGCATGGCTCAGGCTGACGCCGAGGTCCGGGAGCCCGGGGAGGTACGGGCGGCCGTGGCCGTCCCGGCCGCACGCGGCGCAGTGCTGGGCGAGCGCCACCGCGCCGGGCGCCCGTCCGGTGACGCGGGCGGCGCACAGCCGGAGCAGCAGACGGGCCGCGAGGACGTCGGCGCGGCGCCCGGGCAGCCGGATCCGGGCCAGGCGCGCGCGTTCCCAGGGGGCGAGCAGGGCCTCGGTGAGCTCCGGCCTCGCCAGCACCTCGTCGGTGGTCGCCACCGCCGCCACCCCGGCCGCTCCGGCGGCGTCCGCTCCCGTCACCCGGCGGCGCTGAGGAAGCGTTCCTGTACGCGACCGAGCGTGCGGAAGTCGTCGATCGTGACCTCCTCCAGGTCGATGGAGCTGCCGGAGAGCTCCTCCAGGAGGTCGATGAACTCCAGGAAGTCCATGGAGTCGATGAGCCGGGCCTCGATGAGGTCCTCGTCGGCGTCGATCGGCCCGTCGAGGCCGGGGTTCTTCTCGTGGAGCCAGGCGGCGACACGGTCCATGGGGCGGTTCCCCTCCTTGTGGTGCGTGGAACTGTTCGGTACGTGAGACGGGTCAGGTCGCGGTCGTGGTCGTCGTCGCGGTCGTGGCCGTCGTGGCCGTCGTGGGGGGCCCGGTCGGGGTCGAGGCCGAGGCCGAGGTCGCGGCGCGCAGCCGGTCGAGTGCCTGCTCGGGGCCGCCGTGGGCGAGGACCATCGCGTGCACCCAGCGTTCGAGGCCGAAGGCGACGCAGGCGCTGTACGCGGGGCCGTGGGAGCCCGCGCGGATGTCGAGCCGCTCGCCGAAGAAGTTGCGGTGCCGGTTGACGGAGGCGATGGCGGTGCCGTCGGGGGCGCTGAACTCGTGCTTGACCGGGTCGAGCGCCATCAGCCGGGCCCGCGAGCCGCCCCGGTCGTAGAACGGGTCGTCGGCCGCCGCCCGGGTGAGCGCGAGACCGAGCCGCCCGGCCGCCTCCTCGACGAACTCGGCGCCGCGCGCGAGGTGGTCGAGCGCGCCCTGCTTGGTGCCGAGGTACAGGACCTCGCGCATGTGGAATCCCCACAGCCGGCGCAGCCCGTCGTAATGGGTCTCGTTGCGGAAGCAGCGGCCGGTCGCGGAGAGCCGCAGTCCGTCCTCGCCGACGTCCCGGCCCTCCAGGGAGAGCAGCAGTCCGTAGCAGGTGGCGGAGGGCAGCAGGTGTCCGGTCGGCTCCAGGGGCAGGCCGGCGGGCGGCGCGCCGGCCGCGAGACCGTCGAGCGCCTCGGGGGTGAACCGGCCGGCCGACACGCCGAGATGCGGGAAGTTGCGGAAGTAGTCGAGGCGGGCGAGCCCGGCCACGGAGAGCAGCGGCGGGCCGATCACCTCGGGCGCGGAGAGCCGCGCCGCGAGGCCGGTGAGCAGCTCGTCGAGCCCGCGCAGCAGCGCCGTACGGACCGGGTCGAGGGTGATCAGGCCCGCACCGGGGCTCTTCAGGCCGCCGTCGGGCAGGGCCGTGCTGCCGGATGTGCTCAAGGAATCCGTCCCCTCTCGGCATGCGCCGCGGTGGCGCGCTTCCCTGCGTTCGGGGGGACAGTAGGCCAGCTTCCCGGACATTGTCTAGACCAATCTGATGAACTCTGTCGGACACGCAACTGGCGCCGGGTGAAGGCGCCTTGGCGGCTCGACGTGGACGCGCCGCATATCGGGGGGTCACTTGACAGCGTGTATGGTCTACACCAATTGTGGCGGTCATCAGTGCGTCACCCGCTTGGAGGGACCCGATGACGACGCCCGCAGCCGGCCCGCGCCCGCGCCCCCGCCCGTACCTCCACCGCGCCGCCTCGGAACGCCCGTACTTCAGCGCGGACGGCGAGTCCTACCTCGCCCAGAGCACCCTGCGCGAGCTCACCAAGTCGCGGCCGCTGCGCGTGCTCTCGGAGGAGGACTTCGCCCACTGGCAGACGTACGGCCACGTCATCGTCCGCGAGGCGATCCCCGCCGCCGCCGCACGCGAACTCCTGGACTTCACCTGGGAGTTCCAGGGGCTCGACCCGGACCGGCCGGAGGGCTGGTACGCGGACCGCCCGTTCCGCAACCAGCTCGACCGGCAGCTGCACGTCTACGGCTTCGTCGAGGCGTACCACCACCAGCTGCTCTGGGACAGCCGCCAGACACAGCGCGTCTACGACGCGTTCGTCGACGTGTGGGACTGCGAGGAGCTGTGGGTGACCCTCGACCGGCTCAACCTCAACCCGCCCAATGTGCGCAACCGCGACCGCGCCCTGATCGAACCCACCGAGCGCGGCTTCGACATCGAGCTGCACTGGGACATCGACACCACCCTCGGCGTGCCGCCGCAGCGGGTCCAGGGCATCATCGCGCTCAACGACACCCGGCCGGAGACCGGCGGCTTCCAGTGCTGCCCCGAGCTCTTCCGCACCTTCGAGGAGTGGAAGACCGGCCAGCCCGGCGACCGCGACCCGCTCCGGCCCGACCTGGACCGGCGGGAGCTGCCCGTCGTCCGGCCCGAGCTGCACCCCGGCGACCTGCTCATCTGGAACGGGCTCCTCGCCCACGGCGTCGCCCGGAACGTCTCCCAGAGCGGCGTGCGGGCCGTGCAGTACCTGTCCATGATGCCCGCACTCGAAGAACACGAGCGGCTGCGCCGCTCCCGCGTCGAGTCCTGGCGTCATCTGCGCACCCCGCGCTGGAACCGCACCCTGGTCGGCGACCCGGTCCTGCACGAGTCCAAGCGGTACGCCACGGCCGAACTCACCGACCTCGGCGCCCGCCTGCTCGGGCTCGCCTCCTGGACCGAGGAGCCCGGGTGCGCCGCGTCTGCCTGACCCTCCCCACCCACCGCGCCTGCACGGAGACGATCGCCGCCGTCGCCGAGGAGGCGGCGTACGGTGCCCGGCACTTCGGCGTCGAGGTGCACCTGCTGATCCTGGACTCCTCCGACGCGCCCTCGCGCACCCGGCACCGGGCGGCCGTGGCGGCCCTGCAACCGGCCCCCGGCGTGGTCGTCCACCATCTCGACGAGGCGGAACAACGACGCTTCCTGCGCGAGGTGACCGACGGCGCCGGGGTCCCCGAGCCGGAGCGGATCCTGGAGCTCATGCTGCCGTCGGCGGTGTCCTACGGCGCCTGCACCAACCGCGCCTTCCTCCTCGCCGAGGCCCTCGGCTGCTCGTCCGTGCACCGCCGTGACTCCGACAGCCGCTACCAGCGCACGGACGGCCGGCCCGTCTTCCCGATCCACCACGAACTCACGGCCCTCGGCCGGCCCGCCGAGGACGTCGCCGGCCTCGTCACCCGCAGCCGGCTCGACCCCGCGTCCGCGCACCGCCCGGTGGCCCTGGTCGGCGGCTCCTTCGTCGGCGAGATGTCCGTGGACGTCGAGGAGATCCGGCGCCTCGACCCCGCGGTCTACCGCGAGGTCATCGGCCTGTCCGTACCCCACCGGCATCCGGAGATCTGGCGCCGCCACCTGATCGACGAGGCCTTCCGCGGCGCCGGCACCGCCCCGTTCACCGCCGACCGCACCACCCTCACCCACGTCAGCCCCACCCGCGTCGACATGTGCAACATCGCCCTCGACCGCGAGGTCTACGGACGCGTGCCGCTGCCGCCGGCCACCGACACCATCGGCAGCGACTACTTCCTCCTCCACCTCGTCCACGACGCCCGGCTGCCCGGCGTGCTGCACAACCGGCACATCGTCAACTACCACACGAAGGAACGGCGTTCGGGCGAGGGATTCCTCGCCTACCAGTGGCGGTTCGCCAAGTACCTGCTGTCCACCGCCCACTTCGAGGACGTGTACGCACGCCTGACGGAGGCGGGCGACCGGCTCCTCGACGAGCGCGGTCACGTCCGGGCCGCCGACATCGCCACGTATGCACGAGACGCCGCCGACCTCGACGCGGAGCCCGGCAACACCGGGCGGCTCGACGTCCTCGACCGCTGCTACCGGACGCTCGGCGGCCGGTACGCCGAAGCCGCCGACCTGTTCGCCTCGCAGCGCGCCCGGCTCCTCGCCGAGGCGCGCGCCGACATGACGGACTTCGCCCGGCTCGTCGACGCCTGGGCCGCCCTGACCGCGCACGCCCGCCGCACCCCGCCGAAGGCCCCTCGCCCGGCGACGGTCACGCTCGGCTACGGCCGCGACGACGGCCACACCGGCGCCCGCGGCCGCGGCGAGGAGCGGCGCGGTCCGCTCACCATGGGACAGGCCAACATGATCCGCTGCATGCTCCGCGACGAACCCGGCCAGATCAACATCCACGACGTGTGGCCCGTCCCCGCCGGCGCGAGCACCGAGGACGCGCTCGACGCCCTGCGCACCCTCGTCGACCGCCACGAGGCGCTGCGCACCACCTTCCCGCACGCCCCCGGCGCCGCCCCGCAGGAACAAGTGGTCGCGGCCGAGGGCACGTTCACGGTCACCGTCCTCGACCACGACGAGCTGCCCCCGGAGGCCGGCCGGTACGCCGAGGTGCTGGCCCGCGCCGCCCGCGACACCCGCTTCCGTCTGGACCGCGACTTCCCGCTCCGCGTCGCCGTCGTCAGCCGGGCCGGCGCACCCCGGCACCTCGCCCTCGCCGCCAGCCACGCGGCGACCGACGGCAGCGCCCTCGCCCTCCTCCGCGAGGAATGGCTCACCCTTCTCGGCGGCGAGAAACTCCCCGACCCGACCGCCATCACCCCGACCGCCCTCACGCCGCTCGGCCTCGCCGCCGAGGAGACGAGCCCGGCCGGACTGCGCAAGTCCGAGGCGTCGCTGGCGCACTGGGAACGGATCCTGCGCACCGGACCCCAGGCGATGTTCGCCGAACCCGACGCACACGGCGCCGAGACCCGGGCGCCCTGCCTCACCCTCCGCTCCCGGCGCGGCGCCCGGGCCCTCGCCGAGGTCGCCGCTCGCACCGGTGCCCTGCCGTCCACCGCGCTGCTCACCGCCTGGTGCGCGCTCGTCGCCCACCGGGCCGGCCAGCCCGTCTGCGTCGCCGCCGTGCCGACCGCCAACCGCTTCCAGTCCCGCCTCGCCCGCACCGTCGCACCGCTCTCCCAGGACGCGCTGCTCTCCCTCGACATCCAGGCGGCGCCGTCCTTCGACGCGCTGCTGCGCAAGGCCTGGGGCGCGGCCCTCAAGGCGTACCGGCACAGCCAGTTCGACGCGCTCCGCCTCTGGGACATGATCGGCCGGGTCACCCGGGAACGCGGCAGCCACTTCGCCCGCGACATCGTCTTCAACGACATCAGCGCGCTGCCCGCGACCCTCGCCGGCGCCGCGCCCCCGGACACCACCGCGCCCGACCTGGAACTGACCTGGGGCCCGGCCCAGACCCTGCCCAGCCGCGTGCTCACCTTCGTCCATGAGACGGCCCCCGTGCTCCGCCTCGCCACCTGGACCGACCCCGCGCTCTTCACCCGCGAACAGGCGGAGGACCTCGCCACCGGGCTCGTCCGGCTCCTGGAGGCGGCCGCCGACGGCGACGTGCCGCTCGGCTCGCTCACCGAGGTCACCGGTGTCCGGCCGGCCGAACGCGGCGCCGACTGGGCACGCGTGGACGGCTGTTGGGTCTCGCCGCCCGCCGTGGCCGACACCCTGAGCCGCGCCCTCGGCGGCCGGCCCGCCCACGCCCGCGTGGACGCGGACGGGACGCTCGTCGCGTACGTGGCCGCCGGCACCGAGCCGCTCACCCCGGCCGAGGCCCACAGCGCGCTGATGGCCGCGCTGCCCGGCCGGCCCGGCGTGCTCGCCCCACGGCGGTACGTGATCGTCGCGGACCCGCCGGAGGGCACGGAGACGGGGACGGGGACGGGCACCGGCACGGCGACGGGGGCGGGAACGGCCCGCACCGACGCATGGCTCACCCAGCGGATTCTGACGGAAGGGACCGGCCGGGAAGCGGCCGATGCGACATGACGACCGACGACGACACGACGGGTACGACTTCGGGGACGGCGGACCGGCTCCCCAGCCCCTGGAGCTCCGGCCGCTTCCGGCTCTTCTTCACCGCCCGCAGCACCTCGCTCCTCGCCGACGGCATGCTGATGGTCTCCCTCACCACCGCCGTCCTCGGCGCCGGCTACGGAGCCGGGGGAGTCGGCTATGCGCTCGCCGCGTGGATGGCGCCGATCGTCCTGCTCGTCCTCTTCGGCGGCGTGCTCGCCGACCGCTTCACCCCGCAGGTCATGATGGTCGGCGCCGACGTGGTGCGGATGCTCGCCATGCTCGCGATGGCCGCGCTCCTGTACGACGCGGGCGCGGGGACCGGCTCCTCCCATGCGCGGTTGTGGCAGATCATGGCGCTGATGGCGGTCAGCGGCGCCGCGACCGCCATGTTCCAGCCCGGCCTGGCGAGCATCGTCCCGCAGGTCGCCGAGGACATCCAGCGTGCCAACGCCCTGCTGCGCGTCTCCGAGGCGATGAGCGCCCTCATCGGCCCCGGCCTCGCCGGCTTCCTCGTCGCGTACTGGCAGGTGTCCGGCTCGTACGTGGTGATCGCGGCCGCCTACGCCCTCAGCGCGATCGGCCTGGCGCCCCTGCGCCGGCTCGCCACCGTACGCGACGAGAGCGACGACCCGATCTGGCGCCGGCTCGCCACCGGGTGGCACGAGTTCCGCGCCCGGAGCTGGCTGTGGAGCGTCATCGCCCTGTGGGCCGTCTACGGCCTGTTCGTGTTCGGCCCGGCCCTGCCGCTCGGCGCGGCCCTGCTCACCGAACAGCACGGCGCGTCCGGCTACGGCTGGATCGCCTCCGCCGACGGCGCCGGCACCATCATCGGCGGCCTCCTCGGCATGCGGGTGCGGCCGCGCCGCCCGCTCGTCGCGGGCGCCTGCGCCATGTTCTTCTTCGCGCTCAACCCGCTCGCGCCCGCGCTCGGCTGGAACTTCACCGCCACCGCCGTCACCGGCGTCCTGGCCGGCTGCGGTTTCGCCTTCTGGGGCGTGATGTGGGCGACCAGCGTCCAGTCCCACATCCCGCTGCCCGTCCTGAGCCGCGTCTCGGCCTACGACGTCGCCGGCTCCATCATGGTCATCCCCGTCGGCCGCGCCCTCGCCGGCCCGGCCGCCGCGGCCTTCGGCGCCGACCGGGTGCTGCTCTTCTCCTCGGCCGTGTCCGTCGTCCTGCTCGGCGCGATGCTGGGCGTGCCCGCCATCCGGTCCCTCGGCCGCGCGCCGAAGCCCACGACGGAGGAGGTGGCGGAGGGAGCGGTCGCCTGAGCGCCGGCGGTGCGCGCTGTACGCCGTCCCGGCGTTCGGCCCGGGGAACAGGCCCGTAGGCCGCGAGAACCGGGAGCGGGTCCCGCGGCGTACGGGGCCGTCGCACGGCGCCCGCGTCAGGCTCCGGTGCCGGCGTCCGCGTCCAACGCGGCGTTGCGCCCCGGCAGGCCCCGCGTCCCCTATGGCCCGGCGCCCCGTCAGCCTCCGGTGCCGGCGCCCGCGTCCGCCTCCGGTACGCGCTCCAGCCCCGTGCCCCTGCAGTCCCAGCAGTCCATCCCGAGCCCGCACTCCTCGCACCGGCGCCCGTCCACGAACCCCAGCCCCTCGCACTCCCGGCACGAGCCCCAGCCCTCGCACATCACGCACAGCCGGTACCCGGGCGGCAGCGTCTCGGCCGAGGCCACCCGGGGCGGACGCACCCAGCGCGCGTGGAGCCACACCACCGGCGTCCCTCCCGAGATCCGCAGCGCGGTCCCCGCCGAGCCGACGCCCGCCTCGAACTCGCCGTTCCGCGCCGTCAACAGCGGCCGCTCGCCGGCGCCTCCGCGCTCCTCGGTGCGCCAGCCCGCCGTACGGAACACCTCGCCGGCCGTCGCGGCCGCGGGCTCGTACGGCAGCTCGGGCAGCGTCAGCACCAGCGAGAACCGCTTCCCCACGTGCCCGTACACGGTGTAGCGGTCGTCGGTCCGCTCCTCCACGTGCGGTACGACACCGGGCGCGACCGCCGTGGCGACGGCCCACACCTGCTGCCGTATCCACTCCACTCCGCGCGCGAACTCCTCGGCCGCGCCTTCGATTTCGTCGCTCATGGCTCCAGCATCCCCTCCCGGGGAGCGCGGAGCGAGATGTGGGGTTCGAAGGCGTCGAGCAGCAGCTCGCGCATGCGCGCCGCCGGCATCTCCGCCGTCCCGGCCAGGACCTGGATCGCCAGTCCGTCGACCAGCCCGGTGAACCGGCTGGTCAGCGCCTCCGCGTCGGCGTCCGCGCCCAGGCCCTCGGCCTGACAGGCCCGCACCAGGTCGAGCACCGTCTGCCGCCAGCGGGCGTAGACGACGCGCTGCCCTTCGCGGAGCGCGGGGTCGAGGATCGCCTCGGTCCAGGACTGCACCCACACCGACCACTCGTCGTGGTCCTCGTCCGCGGTGATCAGCTGCACCTCGATCAGCCGCCGCAGCCTCTCCCGCGCGTCCCCGGCGCCCCGGAACTCCGCCTCCAGGCGCCGGTGCAGCCGCTCGGCGCAATGCAACAGGGCCGCGCGCAGGGCGTCGCCCTTGGCCGGGAAGTGATAGTGGATCGTGCCCGTGCTCGTCCCGCAGGCCCGGGCGATGTCGGCGACCCGTACCCGATGGAACCCGCGCCGCGCGATCAGCCGCGCCGTGACCTCCAGGATCTGCGCCCGCCGCACATCCGGATCCACCGCGTCGGCCCGCCGCCGCGCGTCCGCCCCGGTTCCGGGCGGGCGGCCCTGTCCGGTCCGCAGATACCGTACGGACACCTTGCCGACGCGCGCGATGGCTGCCAGCTCGTGCTCGGCGAGCCGCCGGCTCCCGTTCAGCGCCTTGGACAGGGCGGTGGCCGCCATCCCGACGCGCCCGGCGAACTCCCGCTGACTGACGGGCGCCGCCCGCACGACGAGCCGGGCGCGCTCGGCGACGGCGAGGCGGTCGTCGGACGGCGGGGCTCCACGGTCACGCGGCAGCGGCGCGGGTCCGCCGGCAGGCGGCACCGGTGTGGCTTCGCCGCGATGTGGCGGCGGCGCGACCCCGCTGTCACGCGGTATCGGCGTGGCTTCGCCACCATGCGGCAGCGGCATGGCTCCGCCGTCACCCGGCCACGACGTGACTTCGCCGCCACGCGGCGGCGGCGCGTCCCCGCCACCACCCGGCCCCGGCGCGCCTTCGCCCGCACCCCGACGCCCCGTCACCCGATCCCGCCCCCTTGCGGCCTCAGGGCCGCAAGCACCTCGTCCGCGGCCCGGTAGCCGGACGACACGGCGCCGTCGATGTAGCCGTTCCAGACGGACGCGGTCTCCGTGCCCGCCCAGTGGAGGGGGCCCGTCGGCTCGCGCCAGCCGTGCCGGGCGTGTGCCTGCCAGGCGCCGGGGGTGGCGTACGCCTCGTAGCCGCCGCGGGCGAAGGGGTCCTGGGTCCAGATCTTCTCGGTGTAGTCGCGCGGGTGCGCGGCCCGCGGGCCGGCGACGGAGACGAAGCCGGCCAGGACGGACTCGCGCCGGGCGGAGGCGTCGAGGCTCGCGAAGCGGTCGAGGCGGTCGCCGTACACGAAGCCGACCAGGACGCCACGGGACGCGTCGTCGGGGGAGTTGTCGAAGACGACGCCGACGGGACCGTCGCCGTACAGCGTGGCCACGCCCGACAGGCCCTCGGCCCGCCAGAACGGTGTGTCGTAGACGGCGTGGACCTTGGCGACGCGGCCCATCCGGTTGTGGGCGAGCCAGCCGGCGCGGGCGGGCGGCAGCGGGGGAGTGAGGTCGAGGGCGCGGACGGCGTGCGGGGGCAGGGCCACGACGGCGCGGCGGGCGCGGAGTTCGGTGGTGGCGGTGCGGACGAGGACGCCCTCGGGGCCGTACGCGATCGAGCGCACGGGATCGCCGAGGCGGATCCGCTCCCCGAGCAGGGCGGCGACGGCCCGGGCGGGGGCGGCCGCGCCGCCGGTGAAGCGGCTGTCCTGGGCGCAGTCGCGGGTCTCCATGAGCTGCTCGAAGCCGCCGGCGGCGGCGATGTAGAACAGCACGTGGAAGAGGGAGATCTCGTCGGGTTCGGCGCACCACAGCCCCTGCACGGCGAGGGCGAGGCGGCGCAGCGCGTCGGGATCGTCCGTACGGGTGCGGAAGTACGCCCCGGCGGACTGCGCGTCCCACTCCGCGAAGCGGGCGGTGCGCCACGGGCGGGCGGTGTCCACGGTGCGGGCGAGCGTGTCGAGGAGCGCGGTGACGCGCTCGTACGCGGCGATGCCGGGGCCGTCGTCGGGCGCGGCGCCGGTGTACGGGACCCGGGTGCCGTCGTGCCGGACCTCGATGTGGCTGCCCTTCTCCCAGGTGCGGAAGGTGGGGCAGCCGAAGCGGGCGGCGAGTGCGGTGAACCGGGTCTGCGTGGGCCCGACCCACTGGCCGCCGTGGTCGATGACCGTGCCGTCCGGGCGGGTCTGGGTGAGGACCCGCCCGCCGACCCGGTCGGCGGCCTCGACGAGGGTGAAGTCGACGGCGTGGTCGTGCAGTCGGAGGGCGGCGGCGAGCCCGGCGTATCCGCCGCCGATGACGGCGACGTCGACGACGACATCGGTGACGGCCTCGGCCTCGACGGTGGCCTCGGATTCGCCGGCGGATACGGATACGGATACGGCTTCGGATGCGGCTTCGGATGCGGATTCGATCAGATGCGAGGTGCTCTGTCTCTCCATGGGCCGAGAGGATGCGGCAACACTGACGGACGCGTCAATGGTTGCGGCAGCGGTTCAGCGGGCGGACGTCAACGTCTCGCGGTCGATGCCCAGTTCGCGTACGAGCGCGTCGTCGACCCACTCCAGCATCCGGGCGCGGCCGAGCGGACCCTTGTACGAGGTGGTCTGCACGGCCAGACCGTCGAGCAGCGCGGTGATCCGCCAGGCCGCGTCCTCGGGGCTGTCGCAGACGAACTCGCCGGCCGCCACGCCCTCCGCGATGACTTCGGCCAGCGCGGCCTTCCACTGCTGGTCGAGGCCGTGCGTGACCTTGCGCAGCTCGGGTTCGCGCAGGGCGGCCGCCCAGCCCTCGATCCACAGGCGCCAGCCCTTGGCCTGCCCCGTCGGCGCGTACCAGCGCACCGCGGACCGCAGCCGGCGCGCGGCGCCGAGGCGCGGTCGGCCCAGGATCTTCCGCAGGTGGGCGAGGTCGGCCTCGGCGGCGTGCGCGAAGGCGGCGGAGACGAGGAGTTCCTTCGTGGAGAAGTGGTAGAGCACCAGGGAGCTGCTCACGCCGAGGACCGAGGCGACGTCCGCGATGCGCACGTTGCCGATGCCCCGCGCCTCGATCTGCTCGACCGCGACACGCAGGATCTCCTCGCGCCGCTCCTCCACGCTCAACCGCACTCTGGCCACGGCTTCACCCTACACAGCTCTTGACAGTGCCGTGTGGCCGGGCTCACAGTGCTGACCACCGATCCGCTACTGACTGGCCGTTCAGTCAGTTCCATCAGTTCCGTCATTTCCATGAGTTCCGCCGGCTCCGCCGGCCCCGTCGGCTCAGTCAGCTCCGTCGCGTGTCGGTTCGTCCCCGTGCAGCGTCCGTACGACCCCCCTCCCCGTGCCGCCGTACCGCCGTAGGAGTCCGCCCGTGACCCAAGCACCCGTATCCGCCGGCAGAGCAGACGAGCCCAGGCCCGCTGCCGGAGCCTCCGATGGTTCCCCCGACCTCTCCGAGGGCTGGGACGAACAGCGCGGCAGGCTCCGAAAGGAGCTGCGCCGCTTCGACGTCCTGCTGTTCCTCATCTGCACGCTCGTCGGACTCGACACGATCGGCTCGGTCGCCGCGCAGGGCCCGCAGGGCCTCACCTGGATGGCGATCCTCGCCGTGCTCTTCTTCCTCCCGTACGGACTCCTCGTCGCCGAGCTCGGCTCCGCCTTCCCCGTCCAGGGCGGCCCGTACGTGTGGACCCGGCTCGCCTTCGGCCGGCTCACCGCCGGGCTCAACCAGATCCTCTACTGGGTCTCCAACCCGGTCTGGGTGGGCGGCAGCCTCTGCATCATCGCCCTCACCACGTGGGAGGAGTTCTTCACCCCGCTGCCCGGCCTGTGGAAGTACGCGGCCGGGCTCGTCTTCATCTGGGGCGGCGCGCTCGCCGTCGTCCAGTCCGTCCGGGTCGGCAAGTGGGTGCCCATCGCGGGCGCCGTCGCCCGGATCGTGCTCCTCGGCTTCTTCCTCGTGTCGGTCGTCGTCTACGCCGTCCGCAACGGCGTGCACGCGCTGCCCGCCGCCGAGTTCACACCCACGTACGCCGGGTTCGTCGCCCTCGTCCCCGTCCTCATCTTCAACTACGTCGGCTTCGAACTGCCCAGCTCGGCCGCCGAGGAGATGCGCAACCCGCGCCGTGACATCCCGCTCGCGATCCTCCGCTCCGGCCTCGCCTCCCTGCTGCTCTACGGCGGGCCGATCCTCGGCATCATGTTCGTGCTGCCCGCGGAGCGGATCGGCAGCCTCGGCGGCTTCATCGACGCGTGCAAGGCCGTCTTCACCGTCTACGGGGGCTCCATCGCCGCCGACGGCACGGTGACCCTCACCGGCGCGGGCGCCGTCTTCGGCGGCATCGCCGCCGCCGGCCTGATCGTCGGCCTGCTCACCTCCGGCGTCACCTGGGCCATGGGCGCCCATCGCGCGCAGGCCGTGGCCTGCGCCGACGGCGCCGGACCCGCCTGGCTCGGCCAGATCTCCGAGAAGCACGGCACCCCGGTACGGGTCAACCTGCTGTCGGCCGTCCTCGCCTCGATCCTCCTCGTGGTCGCGCTCAACCTGACCGAGGGCGACGGCGAGAAGTACTTCGCGGCGGGCCTCGGACTGACCATCAGCACCACCTTCATCTCCTACGTCATCACCTTCCCCAGCCTGATCGCGCTGCGCCGCAAGTACCCCGACACCCCGCGCCCGTACGCCGTCCCGGGCGGCCGCCCCGGCCTCTGGGCGGTCACCGCGCTCGCCACCGGCCTCGTCGCCTTCACCGTCGTCGTCCTCGTCTGGCCCGGCTTCGGCGTCGGCTGGTTCGGCACCGACGGCTCACCGGCCGACTCCCTCCCGGCGGCCTTCGCGGGCGAGCGAGCCGCCTACACCCTGAGCCAGGTCGTGCCGCTCCTGATCATCGCGGTGATCGGCCTCGCGTTCTACGCGCTGGGCGCGAAGACCCGGCGTACGAAGGCCTGACGCCGGGCGTTGCCGTGCGCGGTCCGGCCGGGGAGTACCGGGGGTCACCCCCGGAGCCCCCGGCCGGCCCGCGCGCGGTCGTGCGGCGGGCGGTGCCGGCAAGACACCCCCTAGCGCACGGGGCCGCACTCGTCGACGAGCAGGGTCGGCTCAGAGAGGAAGACGTCCGGGGCGACGGGGCCGTATGCGATGTTGAAGGTGTCCAGCCAGTACGACCAGCCGCCCATGCCCGAGGCCTTGCTGAACCGGTAGTTCAGCTGCCACCGGACCCACTGGCCGGGCTCCAGATGGACGGCGGGCTTCCGGCGGGGCCGGGGCGGGAGGCCGAAGAGCGGGTCCACGCGGGCGTGGACGCGCAGGCGCGCGCCGTCGGCGCGCAGGCTGACGCCGACCCGGTCGAGGTCCCGCCGTCCCTCGCGCGGCGCGAAGCCGTCGTCCTCGGCCATGTGGACGAAGTGGGCGACGCCGGCGGGCAGGGACGGCAGCGCGAAGCCGACCGGGGCCGCGTTCCGGCGCGCGGCGGCCGGGCCGCCGCGGGACTCCTTCGTCCAGGACGTCTTGACCCATTGCACCGTGATGTTCTCCACCGGACCTCCTCCTGCGACCCGGGCAGAGCTTAAAGGGGCGGCCCGGTCCGGGACCGCCCCTTTTTCGTCGGGCGGTGTCAGCCGGCCGCCCCGCGTCCGTACACCTGCTTGCCCAGCCACTGTCCGCCGTCCACCGTCAGGCACTCGCCCGTCAGGTACGAGGCCCGGTCGCCGAGGAGGAACAGGGACGCGTCCGCGATCTCCGCCGGGTCGGCGAAGCGGCCCGCCGGGACCGTGGCGAGGACCTCCGCGCGGGCCTCGGGGGTGGCCCAGAGGGCGGCTCCGGCACCCGCCGTCTCGGTGGGGCCGGGGGCGACGCAGTTGAGACGGATGCCGAGCGGGGCGAGCTCGACCGCGAGGGTGCGGGTCATGGCGAGGACACCGGCCTTCGCGGCGGCCGACTGGACGGTGCCGGGGTGGCCGTGCCAGGCGTAGCTGGCGATGACGGAGAGGATCGAGCCGCCCGTGCCCTGCTCGCGCAGCCGGCGGGCGACGGCGCGGGTGCAGTAGTACGAGCCGTTGAGGACGATGTCGACGACCGCGCGCCAACCGTTCGGCGAGAGGTCGATGCCGGGCACGACGAAGTTGCCGGCCGCGTTGTTGACCAGGCCGTCCACCCTGCCGAACCGTTCGACCGCCGCCGCCACCAGCGCGTCCACCGCCGCCGGGTCCCGCACGTCCGTCGGGACCGCGACGGCCTCGCCGCCGGCCTTCCCGGCGAGCGCGACGGTCTCGTCGAGGCGTTCGGGGGTGCGGCCGGCGACGGCGACCCGGGCGCCCGCCCCCGTCAGGGCGAGCGCGACGGCGCGGCCGATGCCGCTGCCGCCGCCGGTCACGATGTACGTCCGTCCGGCGAAACCGGTCGTGCCGTCACTCGTCATGGCGTCACTCGTCACGTCGGCTCTCGTCATGGCACCACTCGTCATGTCGGCACTGGTCATGGCAGCACTCCATGGGCGTCGAGGGCGACCGCGCCGCCCGGGTGGACCAGCAGGGGATTGACTTCGAGCTCGGAGAGCTCGGGATGCTCGACCGCGGCCCGCGCCAGCGCGCACAGGGCGTCCGCCGCGGCGTCGAGGTCGACGGGGGGCGCCCCGCGCCAGCCGGTGAGCAGCGGCGCGTGGCGCAGCGAGAGCAGCAGTGCGCGGGCGCGGGCCGGGGTGAGCGGGGCGAGGGCGAGCGCGGTGTCGGCGAGCAGTTCGGCGGTCACCCCGCCGATGCCGACCATGGCGACGGGGCCGAACGCCGGGTCGTGGCGTACGCCGGCGATCAGCTCGACCGCGTGCGGATGGACGGCCATCGCCTCCACCGCGTACCCGGTGGCGCCGGTGGCGGCCCGCATCCGTGTGAACGCGGCTCGCAGCCCGGCCTCGTCGGCGACGCCCAGGGCGACCCCGCCCGCCTCGGTCTTGTGGGCGAGGCCCATCGCCTTGAGGACCAGCGGGTAGCCCGTCCGGTTCCGGGCGGCCTCGACCGCCTGGTCGGCGGTGGTGACGAACTCGGCGGCGGGGAAGGCGAGTCCGTACGAGGAGAGCAACGCGCGCATGGACGCGTAGCCCCCGTCCGTGACGGGCGTGACGGGTGGGACGGGTGCGGGGGGTACGGATGATGCGGCGGGCGCGGTGGGTGTCGGGGCCGTCGACAGGCTCTGCGGCGCCTGTGGGGTGGTGGTCCCTCCGAGTCGCGCCAGATGGGCGAGCGCCGTCGCCGCCTGCTCGATTCGCTCGTAGACGGCGACGCCCTCCGCGCGGAGCACCCGGAGCGCCGGGGTGTCCCGCGCCATCGTGTGGACGACGAGCAGGCGCCCCGACGTGCGCCCCGCGTCCGCCAGCTCCCGGGCGACCGCGCACTCCTGCTCGGCCTGGTCGGGGTTGGCGGTGGCGTAGTCGCCGAAGTAGCCGGTGAGCAGCGTGACATCGGTGTCCCCGCCGTCGAGCAACGCGCGTGAGATCCGGGCGTAGTTGTGGAGATCCGCCTCGCCGGCACCGGCGAGGTCGACGGGATTGCCGCAGCCGGCCCGCTCCGGCAGCCGCGCCTCGACGGCGGCCCGCGTCGCCTCGTCGAGCACCGGCACGTCCAGGCCCCGCGCGACGAGCGCGTCGGCCGCGAGGGCGCCCTGCCCGCCGCTGTCACCGACGACCGCGACCCGCAGGCGGCGCGCGGCCGGGGAATATCCGCCCCTGGATGTCAACAGCAGCGCCGTGTCCACGAGCTCGCCCGCCGACTCGACGAGCAGCGCCCCCGCGTCCCGGCACACCGCCTCCACCACCGCCCGGGCGCTCACCAGCGCGCCCGTGTGCGAGGCGGCGGCGCGTCCGGAGGCTTCGCTGCGGCCCAGGGTGAGGAGCAGGACGGGTTTGCCGGCCGCGCGGGCGGCGACCAGCGTACGCGCCAGGCGGCGCCCGTCGCGGAAGTCCTCCACGTACGCGGCGAGCACCCGGGTCGCGTCGTGCGCGACGAGCGAGGCGAGGGCGTCGGCCGCGTCGATGTCGCGCTGGTTGCCGAGCGACACGAAGCGCGAGAAGCCCTGCCCTGCCCGGCCGAGCAGTCGGCCGATCTCCAGGGCCAGATTGCCGCTCTGCGACACCAGGCCCACCGAACCGGCCGGGAAGTCGCCCCAGCTGAGCCGGAGTTCGCTCGTCGTGTCGACGACCCCCATGCAGTTGGGGCCGAGCAGCCGCCCGCCCCGCGCCGTGACGAGCGCCGCGAGCTCCCGCTCCTCCGCCGTGCCGCCGCCGGAGGTGATCACGGTGAAGCAGCGGGCCCCGGCCGCGAGCCCGCCGACCACCACGGACCGCACCTGCCGCGGCGGCACCGCGACCACGATGTGCTCGGGCGCCGTCGGCAGCGCCCCGACGTCCGGCAGGAACGGCACGCCGTCCAGCCCGCCGCCCCGGTGGTTGACCAGATGGACCGAGCGCCGGGCCCGGCCGGCGAGCGCGCCGGACGCCAGCCAGTACCCCCACTTGGCCGGGTTCGCGGAGGCCCCGACGACCGCGACCGAGCGCGGGTCGAACAGCGCGGCCAGGGAATCCGGCGCACCCAGGGAATCCGGTGCATCCAGGAGAGTCGGTGTTCCCGTGGAATCCGCGGCACCCGGGGAAGTCGCGGCGCCCGGGGAATCCGGTGGTCCAGGGGAAGTCGCGGCGCCCGGGGAATCCGCGGCGCCCAGGGCATCCGGGGTGCCCGGGACGTCCGCCGCCGCTCTCACGCGTACCAGCCGAAGCGCTCGGCGATCACCGGCAGCCGGTCCGCGACGACAGCGTGCGCGGCGGCCCGTGGCGTGGTCCCCTCGCGTTCGGCCCGCTCCAGGACCTGCTCGACGAGCGCGCGCATCGAGCGTCGGATGTGCGCGAACGCCTGCTCGGCGTCGGCCTCGATGTCACCGAAGAGGGTCCACCACCACCAGGCGTTGGTGGCCGAGTTCACGACGACGTCCGGCAGCACGCCGATGCCGCGCGCGGCCAGCAGCTCCTCCGCTTCCGGCAGGACCGGCATGTTGGCCGCCTCGACGACCCAACGGGCCCTGATCCGCGCCTGGTTGGTGACGTCGATCGCGTACGAGACGGCCGCCGGGACGAGCACCTCGGCGTCCGCCGACAGCCAGGCGCCGCCCGGCAGCTCGCGGTCGCCCGCCCGCAGGGCCGTACGGTCCACCGCTCCGTACGCGTCCCGCGCGGCCAGCAGCGCCTCCACGTCCAGGCCGTCCGGATGCGCGATCGTCCCCTTCACGTCGGCGACCGCCACGACCTTGAGCCCGGCCCGGGCCAGGAAGCGGGCGGTCGCCCCGCCCATCGTCCCGAAGCCCTGCACCGCCACCCGCGTCCCCGCGTGCGGCACCCCGGCCCGGTCGAGCGCGGTCAGCACCGACTCGGCGACCCCGCAGCCGCCCGCCAGCTCGTCGAGCCCGATGCCGTCGACGTCCACCGCGAACGCGTCGGCGAGCCGGCGCCGGGCCGTGGCCTCGTCGTCGAGCAGCGGATAGACCGCCTGGATCGAGGAGACCAGACCCGCCTCGGCGGCGGCCCGGTCGACCAGGTCCTGGGTGAGGCCGAGGTCCTCACCGGTGGTCCAGAAACGCTCGATGTGCGGGCGCATCGCGCGCAGATAGCGGACCAGCACGCCGTACGCCACGGGGTCGCGCGGATCGCAGTCGATGCCGCCCTTGGCGCCGCCCAGCGGGATGTAGCGGCCCGCCGGGTCGTAGTGCAGGGCCTCCTTCATGGTCATGCCGCGGGCCAGCCCGGCGACCTCGTCGAGCGTGCAGCCCGCGCGCATCCGCAGCCCGCCGCTGGACACCCCGCGCACCAGCCGGTCGACGACGAGAAAGCCTTGGCGGCCGGTGACGTGGTCCGTCCACGTGAGGGAGATGAGAGGGGAGTTGGGGGTGACGGTCGTCATCGGGGGGACTCCTCGGGGACGGTGATGAGGGTGGGGCCGGGGGTGGCGAGCGCGTGGGTGAGGGCCTCGGCGAGCTCGTCCGGCGAGCGGACCGCGGTGCCCTGACCGCCGTACGCGCGGGCGAGCGCCGGCAGGTCCACGGCCGGCAGGTCGACGGCCGTGGGCCGGTCGCCGCGCGCCGTCATCTCCTCGCGGATCTCGCCGTAACCGCCGTTGTCGAAGACCACGACCGGCAGCGGCACGCCCGACTGCGCGGCGGTCGCGAGCTCCTGCACGGAGAACTGCAGACCGCCCTCACCGCTGAGCGCGACGACCTGCCGTCCCGGGTACGCGGTCTTCGCGCCGATCGCGGCGGGCAGCGCGTAGCCGAGCGTGCCGAAGCCGGTCGGGTGGAGGTAGCGGCCCCCGGGGCCGAGCGGCAGATGGGGGAGCGCCCCGTAGTAGCAGCACTGCGCGCTGTCGGAGGTGACGACCGCGTC
The DNA here is from genome assembly GCF_053601115.1 of Streptomyces sp. NPDC004788. NCBI lineage: Bacteria > Bacillati > Actinomycetota > Actinomycetes > Kitasatosporales > Streptomycetaceae > Streptomyces > Streptomyces sp. NPDC004788. The sequence goes on along the minus strand of NZ_JBSGBF010000043.1, from coordinate 5,528 downwards.
CTCGGCGAGGACACGGCGCATCGCCGCCAGATACGGCACCCAGCGCGCGTCCCGGCCCCGGGTCTCGTCGTCGCGGACCCCCCGGAGCCGGGCGACCTCGCCGGCCGGGTCCGGCGCCGGCGCGACTGGGGCCGCCGCGTCTGAGGCCGGTGCGTCCGGAGCGACGGTGTCCGGGGCTGCGGCGTCCGGGGCGACGGCGTCCGGGGCGACGGCGCTCGGGGCTGCCGCGTCCGGGGCTGCCGCGTCCGGGGCCGCCGCGTCCGGCGTCGCGGCGTCTGAGGTCGTCGCGTACGGGGTCGGCGCGGCCGGTGTCGCCGCGTCTGAGGTCGGCGCGGCCCAGGCCGGTGCGTCCGTCGGCCCGTCCGCGACCCCGCTCGCCTCGCCTGCCTCGCACGCCCCTCCCGGCCGCAGTGCGGCGAGCAGTGCGCAGAGCACCGCCCGCGCGTCGCCCACCAGGGCCACGTCCGCCGGCAGGCCCGCGTACATCTGCGCCGGGTCGATGTCGACCCGCAACAGCGGGCCGGCCAGGGCGGGCAGCGGGCTCCAGACGTCGGACTCGGCAAGCTCCGTGCCGACGGCGAGTACGGCGTCCCGGTCCGCGAGCCACTTCTGCACGGCCGGACTGTGCAGGGAGACGCCGAGCGACAGCGGGTGCCGTTCGTCGACGGTGCCCTTGCCGTTGGCCGTCGTGACCACGGGCGCGCCCAGGGACTCGGCGAGCGCCAGGCACTCCGCGCGCGCCGCCCGCGCCCCGCCGCCGAGGACCAGCGCGGGGCGCCGGGCGGTGCGCAGGGCTGCGGCCGCCGCCTCCAGCGCGGCCGGCTCGGGGAGCGACGGCCCGGCGGGCGGCGCGAGCCGTACCGGGCCGGCGGGCTCCACGGCCTCCAGGAGATCCAGCGGCACCTCGATGTGCGCGGGCCGCGGCCGCCCCGTACGGAAGAGGGCGAAGGCGCGTGCGACCGCCGTGCCGATCTCGTCGACCGACGACACCCGGTGGCTGAAGGCGGCGACACCGCGCAGCGCCTCGGTCTGGCTGCGCATCTCGTGGAGCAGCCCGGTGGACTGGCGCGGGTGGCGCAGCGGCATGCCGGGGGAGACGACGAGCAGCGGCACGCTGTCGGAGTAGGCCTGGCCCACGGCGGCCGCGATGTTGAGGAGCGCGGGCCCGGTGGTGGTGATCGCGACACCTGGCCGCCCGGACGCGCGGGCGTAGCCGTCGGCCGCGTACCCGGCGCCCTGCTCGTGACGAGGCGTCACATGACGTATGCCGTACGCCTGCAGGTGGCGGTAGACCTCCAGGTTGTGGGTGCCGGGGATGCCGAAGGCGTCGGTCACGCCGTGCGCGGCGAGCGCGCGGACGAGCGCCTCGCCGCCGGTGAGACTCGTACCGCCGGTGGCGCTCGTGCCGTCGGGAGCGGCCATCACAGACCCCGGGAGATGACGAGCCGCATGATGTCCGAGGTGCCCTCCTCGATCTCCTCCAGCTTGGCGTCCCGCATCCACTGCTCGACCGGGTACTCGCGCGAGTAGCCCCAGCCGCCGAGCGTCTGGACCGCGGCCCAGGTGCAGTACGCGGCGGTCTCCGAGGCGGTCAGTTTGGCCATGGCGGCCTCGGTCGTGGCGGTCAGGCCCGCGTCGAGGCGCTTGGCGGCGCGCCAGGTCATCAGCCGGGCCTGCTCGATGCGGGTGCGCATGTCGGCGAGCCGGAAGGCGACCGCCTGGTGCTCGATGATCGGCTTGCCGAACTGCTGCCGGGTGCAGGCGTAGTCGCGGGCGTACTCGTACGCGGCCCGGGCCACGCCGGTCGCGGCGGCGCCGAGGACGGTGCGCGAGATGTCGAAGGTCCGCATCAGGCCGGCGAAGCCCTGGCCCTCGGCGCCGAGCCGGTTCTCCTCGGGCACGAAGGCGTCGGCGAAGAAGATCTCCCGGCAGACGATGGCGCGCTGCCCCATCTTCCGCATCGGCTCGCCGAAGCGGACGCCGGGCGTGTCCTTGCGCAGCAGGAACGCGGTCACGCCCCGGGAGCGCTGCGCGGGGTCGGTCTTGGCGAAGACGACGTACTGCTCGGCCTCGCCGGCGTTGGAGATCCACGCCTTCTGGCCGTTGAGGAGGTAACCGCCGTCGGTGCGGGTCGCGGTGGTGACGATGGACGCGGCGTCCGAGCCGGCCCCGGGCTCGGTCGTGGCGAGCGCGGTCATCGGGGTGTCGGCCCCGGTCAGCGGGGTGAGCCAGACGCGCTTCTGCTCCTCGGTGCCGAGTTCGAGGAGCGGGTCGGCGAAGAAGCCGTTGGAGCAGAGCAGGTTCCCGATGCCGAGGTCGCCCACGCACAGCTCCTCCTGCACCAGGCACTGCGTGAACACGTCCGTGAAGCCGCCGCCCCCGTATTCCTCCGGCAGCATGAAGCCGGTGATCCCGATCTTGGCCGCCTTCTGCCACAGGTCCCACGGCGTCTCGACGTCGGCCTCGTCCACGGCGCGCGCCCGCGGGCGGATCTCCTCGCGCGCGAAGGTCCGGGTGAGCTCGACGATGCCCCGCTGCTCGGGGGTGAACGGAACCAGCTCGGTGGGGAGGTCGGACATGGTGCCTCCATGCGGGGATGAGCGCCTCTACTGACTGAACCATCAGTCAGTATCGGGAGCCCGGCGCGGCGCTGTCAACGAGCGGGACGGGGGCATGCGACGGGGCCGGTGCCGGGAGGGATCCCCCGGCACCGGCCCCGGTGCTCCTCGCGCTTACGGCAGTCGGCTCAGCACGTGGTTCAGCAGGCGCCGAGGTCCTGCCATACGCCCCACTCGCCGGTCGTGCCGGGCTCCTCGCCCAGCGTCCACCACTTGGCCTTCCAGGTGTGGCCGTTGTGGGAGACCTGCTGGCCGCCCGTGTAGACCGTGGTCTTGGACCACGGGGCGGCGGTGCACTGGTGGCCGCTGCCGCCGGTGACCGTGAGCGTGTACGTGGCGGTGTGCGCGGCCGAGGGGCCGGAGCCCGTGACCGTGATCTGGTACGTCCCCGAGACCGCCGCCGTGGTGGTGGCGAGCGAGAGCGTCGAGGAGCCGCCCGCCGTGACCGAGGCCGGGCTGAAGGAGGCGGTGACGCCCGCGGGCAGACCGCTCGCCGAGAGGCTCACCGACTGGGCCGCGCCCGAGGTGACCGCCGTACCGATGGTGGTGGTGGCCGTGGCGCCCGCCGTCACCGTGCCGGAGGCGGGGCCGGCCGTCAGCGAGAAGTCGTCGGCCGGCGCGGTCGTGCCGCTCGTGAAGGGGGCGAAGACGTGGCTGAAGTCCCAGGTGTTCTGCGCGATGCCGGAGCAGTTGTCGGCGGCCGCGCCGCCCGCACAGCCGCCGTTGTCGCGCTGCAGCGCCCAGAAGGACAGGGTGTCGATGCCCTTGGACACGGCCCAGTCGTAGACCGTGCGCGCGTTGGCCAGGGTGAAGGTCTCGGCCGGGCCGAAGTCGTCGACGCCGATCATCTCGGTGACGCCGACCATGCCCCACAGCTGGGCGGAGGTCTTCGCCGGGTACACCTTGGCGAGCTGGTTGTAGAGCCCGGTGGCCGCGGTCTGGGTGTCCTTGGCCATGTCGTGCGCGGCGTTGTCGTAGTAGTCGAACGTCATGAGGTTCACGACGTCGACCCGCGCGCCGTTGCTCACGGCGTTCTTCACGACGTTCAGCCCGCTCGCGGCGAGACCCGTGGTCGTGGTCGGCAGGGTGTAGGAGATCTCCAGTTTGCGTCCGGCGGCGGCCGCCCGGTCCTGGAGGATCTTGATGGCCTTGTTGCGGCGGTCGATGCCGGCGCTGTTGTCCAGCGAGTCGACCTCGATGTCCATGTCGAGCCGGCTCACGTCGTAGGTCGTGAGCACCTTCTCGTAGGCGTCCGCGATCTGGTTGACGTCCGTGCAGCTGTCCGCGATCTCGGTGCCCGTGGTGTCCGCGGTGTAGCCGCCGAACGAAGGGATCACGTCACCGCCGCGGCCCTGCATCGTCTTGATGTCGTCGCCGAAGACGGCCGAGGAGATCGGCATGCCGGTGTCGCCGTTCCAGTACGGCGTGCACGAGCCCTTCGTGGCGGTCTGCAGGAACGCCATCGTGAGGTGCTTGGTGCCGGACGCGGCGGCGAGTGCGGCGGGGCTCTCGCCGGTCCAGGCTTCGAAGTACGGGGCGAACACCCGTGCCGGCAGCGGGGTCGCCGCCTGGGCGGTGCCGCCGCCGAGGGCGGTCAGGCCGGCCGCGGCGACGGCGGTGGTGACGGCCGTGATGACCGCGCGCAGGGAGCGCGTGCGTCTCATGTCAGTCCCAGGGGTGTGAGGGGTCGGGTGGTGGGGTCGGTAAGGAGATAACGGCGCGCCGCGCGGCGGGTCAATGGTCTGGACCAAGTGAGGGGTAGACCGCCCGCCGCCCGCCGCCGCCGTTTCCCCTGTCCATGGCGACGATGATTGGCGTAGACCAATTCCCGGGATTTTTACCGTTCTTGACCCGTCGTCGGGGGGGGGGCGGCCAGTCGCGGCGCAGGCTCGGAAATTTCTTCGGCGATTTCTGTTATCCGGTGACCGCCCGGCGATCTCCCAGTCGTAGGGCATCGGCAACAGGCGGGACGAACAGGATGAAGCAGGGCATGAGGGCGGCGACGGGGACGGTGGCCATGGTCGGTACGGAGCTGGTGAGGGCCGCGCAGAACGGCGACCAGGCGGCGCGGGACCGGCTCGTCGCCGCCCATCTGCCGCTCGTCTACAACATCGTGGGCCGGGCGATGAACGGACACCACGACGTCGACGACGTCGTGCAGGAGACCATGCTGCGCGCCCTCGGCGGGCTCGGCACCCTGCGCGCCCCGGACAGCTTCCGCTCCTGGCTCGTCGCCATCGCCATGAACACCCTCCGCGCCCACTGGCAGCGCGGCGGCACCGGCCACCCCACCGGCGCCCTCGACGACGCCCGCGACCTCGCCCACCCGGGCGCCGACTTCGTCGAGCTCACCGTGGCCCGGCTGCAGTTGTCCGGCCAGCGCCGCGAGACCGCCGAGGCCACCCGCTGGATGGAACCCGAGGACAGCGCCCTGCTCTCCCTGTGGTGGCTGGAATGCGCCGGTGAACTCAGCCGCCACGAGGTCGCCGCCGCCCTGGAACTGACCCCGGAGCACACCGCCGTCCGCGTGCAGCGGATGAAGGAGCGCCTGGAGACCGCGCGGATCGTGGTGCGCGCCCTGTCCGCCGACCCCCTCTGCCCCACCCTGCGCTCCGGGCTCGGCACCTGGGACGGCCACCCCTCGGCGCTGTGGCGCAAGCGCATAGCCCGCCACGCCCGCACCTGCCCGCACTGCGCCGGACTCTGGCACGGTCTCGTCCCCGCCGAGGGGCTGCTCGCCGGACTGCTGCTCGTGCCCCCGGCGGCGCTGCTGCTCGCCGGCGTCCGCGAGAGCGCCGGCCTCGGCCTCGCCGCCGCCTCCGCCCCGGCACCGGCATCCGTGCCCGCCTCCGCCTCGGCCTCGGCCTCCGCCCCGGCATCCGCATCCGCATCCGCCTCCGTGTCCCGTAC
>NZ_JBSGBF010000042.1:0-62535 GCF_053601115.1 Streptomyces sp. NPDC004788 | reverse complement strand
CGGCAGCAAGCGCTCCACCACCGTCCCACCGGTGGTGGAGCGTCTGCGGTCCCGCGCCCGTTTCACCAGGCGGGACCCACTGACCTCACGCGCACACCCGCGTTCCCAAAGAGAGCGAATCGGCCACCTTGGCGGGTTTGACAGGGCTCATCAGGGGAATGGTCCGGCCTCAGTGGCATAGGCAACCGGCAGTGGCCGTGGGACTGTAGCTCGGATCGCCGACTTGATCGTCGGCCCGATCGTCGGGGAGAAGGAGGTTGATCCGTCATGACCGTGAGTGCCGTCGAGCTCCCGGAGCTGTGGATGCCCTATCCGGTGCGGGGCAATCCGTATCTGCCGGGGCTGCGTGCGGAGAGCGAGACCTGGGCGCGTGAGATGGGCATGCTGGACGGTGACGAAGGACCGTCGGCCGACCGGGCGATCTGGACCCGGTCGCAGTTCCACGCCATGACCGTGGACCAGCTGACCGCCTGGACCCTCCCCGACGCCGCACCGGCCGACCTCCGCCTCAACCACCGCTTCAACATCTGGGCGCTGGCCTGGGACGACTACTTCGCCGCCACCTTCAAGCGGACGGGCGACCTCCCCGCCGCGCTGGAGTTCACCGCCCGGCTCCACTCCTTCCTGCAGCCGGAACCCGGCGCACCTTCACCGGAGCCGGTGAACGCCGTGGAGCGCGGAATAGCGGATCTGCAGCGCAATCTCTTCCCGCCCAGACTGGCGCACTGGCGGCACGAGTTCAACAGCGCCCTGGCGAAATACATCGACGCCGGAGTACTGGAACTCGCCAACAGCCTCAGCGGCCGCGTTCCCGATCTGATCGAGTACGCGCCATTCCGGCGAGAAAGCTTCGCCGCCTATACCGCCCCCTATTCCGTCGAACTCTCCACCGGCGCGCGAATACCCGAGAAGATCCGGCACACCCGTGTCGTCCGCGGCCTGCTCGACGCCTTCATGGACGTCATGGGCCTGGCCAACGACATCGCCTCCTACGACCGGGAGGTCCACGAGGAGCACGACGTCAACAACCTCGTCGTCGTCATCGGAACATCCCTGGGCATCCCCCTCCACGAGGCCGTGCCCGCCGCCGTCCACCTGGTGAACGCCCGGCTGCGCGACTTCGAGCGCCTCGGACACGGCGAACTCCCTTTGCTGGTCCGGCGGTCCGGGCTGCACAGGGACGAGCGGGACGAGCTGGAGGCATGGCTCCGGGGAGCCTGCGCCTTCCTGTCCGGACTCCACGCCTGGTACACCGGGGCGCCCCGCTACGTACCCGCCGACGCGCCGGTTCCGGAGCAGCACCGCAGGGATGCCGGCGAAGGCTCGCCGGCACCCCCGTCCGCCGTGGCGCGCCTATCGCCGTAGCAGCAGACGTCCGAGGCGCGTCCACCACGGGGCCCGGGACGCCGGGCGCCGCGCGGGCGCGGGGCCGGCCTCCGGCCACGGCGCCGCCGACGGCAGCCCGGGGCTCTGCGGGGGCGGGGCCGGCAGCGGCGCCGGGACGTCCGGGGCCCTGGGGGGACGGGCGGCGAAGGTCACGGGCAGGGCCGTCAGGTGCCGGGCCCAGGTGGTGGAGCGCCAGCTGAGGTCCTCCTCCGGGACGGCCAGGACGATGTCGGGCAGCCGGGTGAGGAGGATGTCGATGCCGGTGTCGGCGATGATGCGGCCGATGTCCTGCCCGGGGCACTCGTGGTTGCCGGCGCTGAACGACAGATGCGCCCGGTTGTGGTGCACCGGCGCCGCGGCGTCCGGGCGGATCGCCTCGTCGACGTTCCCGGCGGCCAGGCCGAGCAGCAGCATGTCCCCGGCCTTGATCCGCTGCCCGCCGAGGGTGGTGTCGCTGTTGGCCCAGCGGCCCGGGCACACCATCAGCGGCGGCTCGTCCCACAGGACCTGCTCCACCGCCTCGGGCAGCGTCATCTGGCCGCCGGCGAGCGACCCGCGGAAGCGCGGATCGGTGACCACCATGCGCAGCACGTTGGACATGAGGTTGGCGGTCGTCTCGTAGCCGGCGAGCAGGATGAGCCGCAGGTGCTGCTTGACCTCCTCGTCGGTGAGACCGGCCGGATGGGCGAGCAGCGCGGACGCGATGTCCTGCCCCGGCCGGACTCGCTTCTCGACGACGAGCTTCTCCAGACACTCCAGCACGTAGGCGTTGCTGGCGAGCGACGTCTCGGTGGCCTTGAAGAGGTCCCGGGCCGCGTGCACGAGCGCGGGGCCGGACTCGTCCGACATCCCGAGCAGCCGGGTGAGGGTGAGCATCGGCAGGTGTTCGGTGAACCGGCCCACCAGTTCCACCTCGCCGTCCTCGCAGAACCCGTCGATCAGCTGGTGGGCGAAGCGCGTGATGTGCCGGCGGACGCCGCGGTGGTCGAACTGGTCGAGGCCGGCCGTGACCGCGCCGCGCAGCCGCTGGTGCTCCTCGCCGTCCGCGCACACACAGTCCGGACGCCACCCGATCATCGGCACGAGCGGCGAGGTGGCGGGGTCGATCTCCCCGCTCGTCCAGCCGTGCCAGACCCGGGGGTCGCGGGAGAACTGGGTGGAGCGGGTGGCCACGTCACGGTTCTCGAGGTAGCCGAGGACGAGCCAGGCGCGGACGTCGCCGTCGAGCAGCACGGGCGCCACGGGACCGTGCTTGGCGCGCAGCTCCTCGTACAGCCCCATGGGGTCCGTCGCCGCGACGTCGCCGTAGAGCCGCGTGGCTCCGTCCGGTCCCGTGGCCGTGTGGGCCGGACAGCCCGGTGGCGGGGACGACTCGGGGGCGAGGGCGGTGTGTTCCGGGGGTGGGACGGTCATGCGGTCTCCTGGGCGGCGAGGGTGCACAGGTAGACCATCAGCGAGAGCAGGGCGTCACGGCAGGACGCCCGGTCACGTGCGTCACAGGTGACGATGGGGACGGATTCGCTGAGGGCCAGTGCGGTGCGCAGTTCTGGTACGGGGTACTGGGGAGCGTCCGGGAAGGCGTTGACGGCGACGACGAACGGGACCCGGCGGTCCTCCAGCCGGGTGATGACCTCGAAGCAGACCTCGATCCGGCGGGTGTCGACGAGGACGACGGCGCCGAGCGCGCCCTCGAAGATCCCGTTCCACAGGAACCAGAAGCGTTCCTGACCCGGGGTCCCGAACAGGTAGAGGATCAGCTCCCGGTTGATGCTGATCCGGCCGAAGTCCATCGCGACGGTGGTGGTGTTCTTGTGGGCGACGCCGGGATTGTCGTCGATCCCGACGCCCGCCTGGGTCATGCGTTCCTCGGTGGTCAGGGGCGGGATCTCGCTCACCGAACCGACCATGGTCGTCTTGCCGACGCCGAAGCCGCCGACGATCACGACCTTGACGCCTCTGGAGCCGTGCGGCAGCAGCAGGTCGGTGCCGCCCGCGCCCGGCGCGGGCGCGTCAGAGCTTACGTAGTCCATGGATCACCGCCTCCAGTAGGCCGCGGTCGGGGTACGCCGCGACGGGCACGGGTGCAATGGCCTCGACACGTTCGTCCTCGACGAGTTGGGACAGCAACACGGTGACGACGCTGAACGGCAGGCTGAGGTGCGCGGACACCTCGGCCACCGACAGCGGGTACTCGCACATCGAGAGGATCGCCGCCTGCTCGGGCTGCATCGCGGGGTCGGGCTGGGCCCTGGACGCGATCAGCGTGACGAGGTCGAACGCCTTGGCCAGGGACTCCGGGCCACCGGTAATGACGTAGAGCGGAACGGGAGTGCCTTCGTCCCAGCGGGACTGGTTCTCCGATGTCACATCGCCTGCCGGACGTCATCACGAGGCGGGCTGGTCATGTGCTGGCCGATCCGCACGACCAGGGTCCGCATGCGGTCGCCGAGCAGCCCGGCGTCCACCTCGGCGTCGGCGAGCACCGCGAGGTACGCCCCGGGGCCGGCCGCCATCATGGAGAAGTACCCGCCGTCGGCCTCGATCCCGACCATTCGCGTCGAGCCGTCCCCGTGCGGGAACATCTGCGCGATGGCCTTGGCCAGGCTCTGGATGCCGGAGCAGGCGGCTGCGATGGCGTCCGCGGTGTCGGGAGCCGTGTTCGCCTGCCCGATGCACAGGCCGTCGGACGACAGGACGACGACGTGCCGTACGTGCGGAACGCCGCCCACGAGCTCCGTGAGCATCCAGTCGATGTTGGGCAGTGGCTGCATGTTAATCGACCTCATCTGACGGCTCGCTGTCGGCTGGCTGGCTGGGTGGGGTGGTGGGTTCGGCGGCCGTTCGCCGCTCGCCGTTGAACGCCTCCCACATCAGACCCGGTTGGGGGGTCGGCGTTCCGGAGGTGCGCCGGGAGACGGGCGGAGCCGTGCCGGGCGCGGGGGGCGTGCGGACGAGCGGCGTCGGTACGGGCGACTCCCGGCGGCGCCGGGGGAGTCCGTTGACGGTCGCGCCGGCCTCGCCGGCGTCCGGCGCGGCATCGGCCGCGACGGTGGGCGCGGGTGCCGGTGCGGGTGCCTGTACCGGCAGGGGCGCGGAGGCCGTCAGGGGCCGCGTGCGGATCGGGCCGCCGGGGCGCTTGCGGACGGGCTGCGGAGTCCGCAGGAGAGGCTGGGGAACCGTGGTGATCAGGCGCCGGGGGACGAGCACGACGGCCCGTACGCCGCCGTAGGCGGAGGTGCGCAGATCGACCACGCAGCCGTGCTCGCGGGCCAGCCGGCTCACGACGGGAAGGCCGAGCTGGGTGACCTCGCCCAGCCCCGACATCAGGTTGCCCCGGGCCGCCTGGGCCATGACGCGCTCGATGCGCTGCCGGACCTCCTCGGTGAGTCCGACGCCGCGGTCCTCGATCTCGATCGCGACGCCGGTGGGCACCTCGCTCGCGGTCACCTCGACCGGGGTGTGCGGCGGCGAGAACGTGGTGGCGTTGTCGAGCAGTTCGGCGAGCAGGTGGATCAGCGGCTCGGCGCCGGGGCCGATCACGGCCACCTCCGTCACCGACTGCAGCTTCACGCGGGGGAAGTCGACGATGCGGGACATGGCGCCGCGCAGCACGTCGTAGAGCGGGATCGCCCTCGACCACTGGCGCCCGGGCCGGGCGTCGCCCAGGACCGCGATGCTGGCGGCGAGGCGGCCGATCAGGGCGTTGCGGTGGTCGATGCCCTGCAGGCCGCGGGAGACCACGAGGTCCGTGCCGTGCTGGATCTGCATGGCGTGCAGGTCCTTGGCGAGCTGGTGCACGATCGCCTGCATCCGGCGGGCGACCGCCACCAGGGCCCGCTGGGACGAGTCCCGGGTGCTCTCCTCGGTCTCCACGGCTTCGAGGAGCACCCGCAGGGCCTCCCGGAGCGCCTCGGCGAAGTCGGGGTCGAGGTGTTCCCCGAACGCGGCCGAGTGCAGGATCTCCGAGGCGGGTTCGCCCTTCTTCAGGCGGGCGACGGCCGCCGGGAGGAGCGACTCGGCCATCCACACGGTGGTGGACCGCTGATCGGCCAGGCGCCCGAGCAGCGCGGCCTCGCGCCCCGCGTAGTACTCCTGGGTGTCGGCGGACGCCCGCGCGTACCGGACCGCCTCCGCCGACCGCAGCCGGTGCACGGTCGCGGCCGAGGTGACGACCGTCAGGGCGACCGCGGCGAGTCCGTACCAGGCGAGCGGTGACCGTATCTGCGCCGGGGAGAAGAGCAGCCCTATGGCGAGGGCGACAGCCAGGGTTCCGGGAGGGATGAGCCAAACCGGAGCCACTGCACGCGGCAGGGCTCTGGAAGTCGAACCTGCACGAACCATCAAGGGGGTCCCTAAACAGTCTGGAAATGAGCGGACTGCGGCGCCTGATTCAGCGTTCATGACTCGCTGTGAGCGCGGCGCAACACATGTGGGGAGCATAGTCAGTTCGGGTTTGACATGTGACCTCGATGGAGGGGAAGCCTCCATCAATCAATTCGGAATCACGAAGAGATGAATTGCGATCTGAAATGGAAAGAAACTGATCAGATTGCGACGCCTGACGGGTGATGATCGCGCGGGTCGGCGAGTGGCCGGGCCATCGCGCGAGGGGGCCCGGCCGATACTCCGGCCATGACACCAGCCCGCACCACCTCGCGGCCGCGCCGCGCCGTCGTCGCCGCACTCACCGCGCTCGTCGCCCTCACCGCCCCGGTCGCGAGTGCCGGCGGCGCGACGGGCGAGGGCGGCCACCACCACCGGCCCTGCACCGGTTCGCGACCGCCCCACGACGGCCGGGCCGCCGAGATCCTGCGGATCGCCGAGAAGGCCAGGAAGGACATGGACCTCAAGTCCGTCATCCTGCGGGTCTCCGTCGACGGCCACGAGGTGATCACCACCGCGCTCGGCGAGTCGATGACCGGGGTCCCGGCCGACCCCGCCATGCACTTCCGCAACGGCAACATCGCGATCAGCTACCTCGGCACGGCCCTCCTGCGCCTGGTCGACCAGGGCCGGGTCGGTCTCGACGACACGGTCGAGCGCTGGCTGCCCGGCCTCCCGCACGCCGAGAAGATCACCCTGCGCATGCTGGGCGCGTCCACCACCGGCCTCGTCGACTACGTCCGCCTCCCCGCGTTCCAGCAGGCCGTCGGCGCGAACCCGTTCCGCCAGTGGACCGCCGACGAGGTGGTGGACCTCGCGACCCACGAGGACCGGTGGTACGACCCCGGGACGAACTGGAGCTACTCCCACGCCAACTTCGTCCTCCTCGGCGCCGCGCTCGAGAAGATCACCGGGACCCGCCTCGACCGCCTGATCCGGCAGGAGGTCACCGGTCCGCTGGGGCTGCGCGAGACCCGCAACTCCTTCACGCCCGACATCCCGGAACCCGTCCTGCACGCCTTCGACTCCGACCGCGGGCTCTACGAGGAGTCCACCTTCTGGAACCCCTCCTGGACCACCGCCCCCGGCGCGGTCGAGACCACCGACATCTGCGACCTCGAACGCTCGGCCGGCGGCCTCGGCTCCGGCGAGCTGCTCTCCCCGTCCTCGTACCGGGAACTGCTGAACCCCGGGACGGTGGGCCTCGGCCACGCCACCAAGAAGTGCCCCGAGGAGGTGTGCCTGAAGCAGACCGAGGCCACCCACGACGGCCTGGGCATCCTCGTCCTCGGCGACTGGATCTCCCAGCACCCGCTGTTCTTCGGCTACTCCGCGTCCATGGCCTACCTGCCGTCCGAGCGCCTGTCCATCGCCGTCTCGACCACCCAGGGCCCCAAGAGCGGGGACGGCCACACCGCCCATCTGATCACCCAGCGCATCGCGGCCGCCCTGACCCCGGGACACCCGATCCCCGACTTCGGGTAGAGCGGGCCGGGACGCCCCCCTCCCGCGGCTGCGGCGCCCTACGGCTGCGGCGCGAGCCGCTGGACCGCGACGAGCGCCGCGTCGTCGCCGAGGTGGCCGCCCGCGTACGCCTGGAGGTCGGCCCGCAGACGGCTCAGCAGCGTCGGCGGGTCCTCCCCCGCCCAGGCCGTGAGCCGCTCCGCCAGCGGGTAGAAGGCGCGTGAGTGGTCGCGGGCCTCGATGACGCCGTCCGTGTAGAGCAGCAGCACGTCGCCGACGCCGAAGGGGAAGGTCTCCACCGTCACGTCGGGGGAGAGGACGTCGGAGAGCCCCAGCGGGGGGCTCGTGTCGGCCGAGTCGAGCGGAACCACCCGTCCGTCGCGCAGGAGCAGCGGCGGCGGGTGGCCGCAGTTCACGAGCCGCACCACCGGCTCCCGGTCCGGGATGTCGAGCACCAGCGCGGTGACGAACGCCTCGTTCGTACCGGCCGCCGCCCCGTCGGCCGCGGGTCCCGTCCCCGGCGCCCCGGCGTCCTCCTCCGCCGAGCCGACGCCCTCCTCCAGGTGCCCGATCAGGTCCGGCAGGCCGTGCTCGCGGCGGGCGGTGACCCGGAAGGCGCCGAGGACGAGGGACGCCTCGCTGATCGCGTCCATCCCCTTGCCCCTGGCGTCCCCGATCAGCAGCCGGGTCCCGTGCGCCGTACGGGCCGCCGCGTACAGGTCGCCGCCCATCTGCGCCTCCTCCTCGGCCGCCAGGTAGACCGAGGCGATCCGCAGCGGGCCGGACCGCTGGGGGAGCGGACGCAGGACGACGCTCTGAGCGGCGTGGGCGATGGACCGCAGCCGGGTCACCCGGCTCTCGTCCCGCTCCCGCAGATGGGCGAAGACGGTCGCGAGGACCGAGATCAGCACCAGCGCGACGATCTGGTACGTGTGGTTCAGGTCCGTGACGGTCGTCCGCGCGACCGCCACCACCGTCTGGGCGACGACCGCGACCGCACCGACGAAGGCCGTCATCCGTGGGCCCGCGAAGGACGCCGTCACCGCGGGCGCGGCGATCAGGAACGGTCCCAGGTGCACGTCCGGAGGGGCCAGGACGTCCACCACGGTGACCGCCACGATGAGCGCGAAGGCCGCGGCGAGCAGCAGCCGTCTGCGGCGCCGGGGAGGGCGGCCGGGAGCGGGGCCTCGCCGGTGGGGGTCCATGTGAAAGGCATACCTCAGGCGACGGGGCATGTCCTGTCGCCCGGTCCCGGGCGCGGCGCGGAGCACCCGGGGCGGCGGCGCCGGCACCGGCGCGCGGGCCGGTGCCGCGAGGCGGCTTTCCGTGTTCGGTTGACCACGCAATCGCGGGGCGGCAAGCTGAGCGCGAGTCAATTCGTGTGACGTGGGGGAGAATTGAGCGGGACAGCACATCACATCGGGCCCGACTCGGCGCCCGATCGTTACCGCCTGCTGCGTTCCATCGGCCGGGGCGGCGAGGCCGTGCTCTATCTCGCGGAGATCGAGCTGGCGGGCGGGACGGAGCCCGTCGTCGTCAAGGTGCTCGACTCGAAGACGACGATCACGCCCGAGCTCTTCGAGCGGGCGAGCCAGAAGTGGAACGAGCAGGCCGAGCTGCTGCGCTTCGTCCACCGGCCCGGCGTCGTCGGCGTACGGGAGCACTTCCAGGGACCGCCGATCCACCGGCCCGGCGAGGCGGGCACGCTCAGCGGGCGGGCGCTCGTCCTGGTCATGAACCACGTCGACGGCCTCGACCTGCGCGACTGGCGGGACGAGCGCACCCTCACCACCCCCGCCGAGCGCCGCGAGGTCATGCGTACGCTCGAACAGCTCGCCGACGTCCTCGACTGGCTGCACTCGGGCAAGGCCACCCCCTCCGGCCGCACCGTCGTCCACGGCGACCTCTCGCCCGGCAACGTGATGGTCGACCGGCACGGCCAGGCCACGCTCGTCGACTTCGGTCTGAGCAAGCTGACCGCCGACCACCAGACCGCCGAGGTCTGGTTCACCCCCGGGTACGCGGCGCCCGAGGTCTTCGAGGGCAAGCGGACGCCCGGCTCCGACCGGTACGCGTTCGGCGCGATCACCTACTTCCTGCTCAGCGGGCAGGCCCCGCCGCCCGCGCCCGAACAGCTGGCGCAGGCGTTCCTGGCCCTCCCGCAGATCGCCGCCCTGCCGGCCGAGCAGCAGGGCCGGATCACCGCCATCACCGCCGCCGATCCCGACCGGCGCCCGCTGAGCCTCTCGGCCTGGGTGAAGGACGTACGGCACGGGGTGGCGTCCACGACCACCGCGTCCCGCGCCGCGGGCGTCCAGGACGCGGTCCCGCCCGCCCCCGCGGCCGTACCGGCGCCGCCGCCCCCGGCCGGCCCGCCGCCGGTCGTCGCCGCGCCCCCGGCCGGCTTCGGACCGGCGTACGCGCCTCCGGAGCCGCCGGGCACCGGGGCTCCGGCCGCCGGGATGCCGACCGCGGGGTTGCCGCAGTACGGCGCGACCGCGGCCACGCCGACGCCCGCGACCGAGCCGCCGCGCCGCAAGCGCCGCGGGCTGCTCCTCGGAGCCGTCGCCGGGGTCGTGCTGATCGCCGTCGTCGCCGTGGTCGGCGTCCGGCTGCTCGGCGACAGGAAGAAGGACGACTCCGCCAAGCCCGGAGACACCCCGACCAGCTCGGCCCCGGCCACCACCGAGCCCACCCCCGATCCGACCAGTGAGAGCCCCACGTCGGAGCCCAGCGACAGCCCCGGCGACACGGGTAGCGCCGACCCGGACACGTCCGGCAGTCCGTCCTACGACCCGGGTTCGCTGCCCGACGTGCCCGTGGCGGACCTGACCACGCTGTCGTCGGTCAGCGAGCCCGACTCCTTCACGGTCGGCCCCGCCAAGATCAATACCAAGGAGTTCGGGGCGGCGCTGCTCGGCGACTGCTACAACGGCGCTTACGTCGAGTACGACCTCAACCGTGAGTGGCAGACCTTCGAGTTCACCGCCGGCATCGACGACGGATCGAAGATCGAGACGGCCCGCATCGTGGTCTCCGTGGACGACCAGCCGGCCCTCTTCAACGAGACCGTGCAGCTCGGCAAGCCGATCTCCCGCACCCTGAAGATCACCGGGGCGCTCCGGCTGCGCCTGAAGGTCGAGTCCTCGTCCTGCTCCGACGAGGGCAACGGCGTGATCGCCGCGCCGACGCTGCGCCGCTAGGGGGTGCCGTCACGGTGCGCCTCCGGACCGTGCCCGGACGCCTCCGGACCGTGCCCGGACCGGCGCAACCGCCGTCTCATATTTCGGCGCCGCAGGCTTGACCGATCGGCCTGCGGCGACGTACTTTCGGCGCACCGACTCGTGAGCCGTGGAAAGGGGGCGAAGTCGGATGTCGATCTTCTCCGACCTGCACCGCCTCGCTCTGCGAACCGCCTGGGTTCCGGGTCGCGTCGCGCATGGCTGCTGAGCAGCCCTTTTCCGGTGTGCCCTCTTGCGGCCCCGGCATTTTCTGATTTCTGTCATCTGATTTCTGGCATCTGACTTCTGTCACCGTTTCCGCACATCCATTCGCCTCCCCGCGTAGCGATGTGCGATCCGGGTTCTTGAGCTGCGCCAGCGAAATAGAAGGCTCCTTAAATGGCGACTAGGCTAATCCGATCGACCGTGCACCGAAATGGGGACATGTCATGGTAGAGGCACGGATCACGGTCAATGGGAAAGAAGCACCGATCTCACCGGCTTCGCCCCACACGACGGTCCTCGACTTCCTGCGCGACCGAGGACTCACCGGCACCAAGGAAGGCTGTGCCGAGGGCGAGTGCGGCGCCTGTTCGGTCCTGGTCGCCCGTCCGGGAGTGAACAAGCCCACCGACTGGGTGGCGGTCAACGCCTGTCTGGTGCCGGTGGCGGCGCTCGACGGCCAGGAGATCGTCACCGCCGAGGGCCTCGCCACGCCCGGCGAGGACGGCACGCCCCCCACGCTGCACCCGGTGCAGGAGGAGATGGCGGTCCGCGGCGGCTCCCAGTGCGGCTACTGCACGCCGGGATTCATCTGCAGCATGGCGTCGGAGTACTACCGGCCCGACCGCTGCGCGCACGGCGAGTCGGACGCGGACGCCGCCGACGGCGTCGACGCCGAGCACGGCCCGAACGGTTTCGACCTGCACTCGCTGAGCGGAAACCTCTGTCGCTGTACCGGCTACCGGCCGATCCGCGACGCCGCCTTCGCCGTCGGCGAGCCCGCCGAGGACGACCCCTTCGCGCAGCGTCGCGACCAGGAGCCGCCCGCCCCGGTCGCCACCGACTACACCCAGGACGGCAGCACGTTCCTGCGGCCCGCCACCCTGGGCGACGCGCTGCGGGTGCTGCGCGAGCGGCCCGACGCGGTGGTCGTCTCCGGCAGCACCGACTTCGGCGTCGAGGTGAACATCCGTTCCCGCCGCGCGGGTTGCGTGGTCGCCATCGACCGGCTGCCCGAACTGCGCGAGCTGCGCGTCGAGTCCGACCACATCGAGATCGGTGCGGCCGTGACGCTCACCGAGATCGAGCGCCGCCTGGACGGCGAAGTCCCGCTGCTCGCCGAGCTGTTCCCGCAGTTCGCCTCCCGGCTCATCCGCAACAGCGCCACCCTCGGCGGCAACCTCGGTACCGGCTCCCCGATCGGTGACAGCCCGCCGGTGCTGCTCGCGCTCGAGGCGTCGCTGGTGCTCGCCGACGCCGACGGCGAGCGCGTGGTCCCGCTGGCGGAGTACTTCACCGGCTACCGGCAGAGCGTGCGCCGTCCCGACGAGCTGATCCGCGCCGTGCGTATCCCGCTGCCGCTGTCGCCCGTCACGGCCTTCCACAAGATCGCCAAGCGGCGCTTCGACGACATCTCCAGCGTCGCGGTCGCCTTCGCGCTCGACATCGAGGACGGCATCGTCCGCAAGGCGCGCATCGGCCTGGGCGGCGTGGCCGCCACCCCGATCCGCGCGCTCGCCACCGAGGCCGCCCTGGAGGGCGAGCCGTGGTCGGCGGAGACCGTCGAGGCCGCGGCCCGTGCGCTGCGCTCCGAGGGCACGCCGATGGACGACCACCGCGCCAGCGCCCTCTACCGCTCCGCGATGCTCGGCCAGAGCCTGAAGAAGCTGTACGCCCAGACCACCGAGGCGGTGTCGTCATGAGTCATCTGTCCGAACGTCCCGAGAAGCCCGTCGTCGGCGTATCGATGCCGCACGAGAGCGCCAACCTGCACGTCACCGGCACCGCGCTCTACACCGACGACCTGGTCTACCGGACCAAGGACGTCCTGCACGCCTACCCGGTCCAGGTCTTCAAGGCGCACGGCCGGATCACCGCGCTGCGCACCGAGCCCGCGCTCGCCGTGCCCGGTGTGGTCCGCGTGCTGACCGGCGCCGACGTGCCCGGCGTCAACGACGCCGGCATGAAGCACGACGAGCCGCTCTTCCCCGACGAGGTCATGTTCCACGGCCACGCGGTGGCCTGGGTGCTCGGCGAGACCCTGGAGGCGGCCCGGCTCGGTGCGGCGGCCGTCGAGGTGGAGCTCGAAGAGCTGCCCTCGCTGATCACCCTGCAGGACGCGATCGAGGCCGAGAGCTTCCACGGCGCCCGGCCCCTGATGGAGACCGGCGACATCGACGCCGGCTTCGCCGACTCCGCGCACGTGATCACCGGCGAGTTCCAGTTCTCCGGCCAGGAGCACTTCTACCTGGAGACCCACGCGGCGCTGGCCCAGGTCGACGAGAACGGCCAGATCTTCATCCAGAGCAGCACCCAGCACCCGTCCGAGACGCAGGAGATCGTCTCGCACGTGCTCGGCGTCCCCTCACACGAGGTGACGGTGCAGTGCCTGCGCATGGGCGGCGGCTTCGGCGGCAAGGAGATGCAGCCGCACGGCTTCGCGGCCATCGCCGCGCTCGGCGCCAAGCTGACCGGCCGGCCCGTCCGCTTCCGGTTCAACCGGACCCAGGACCTGACCATGTCCGGCAAGCGGCACGGCTTCCACGCCACGTGGAAGATCGGCTTCGACGCCGAGGGCCGCATCCAGGCCCTCGACGCCACGCTGACCGCGGACGGCGGCTGGAGCCTGGACCTGTCCGAGCCGGTGCTCGCCCGCGCGCTGTGCCACATCGACAACACGTACTGGATCCCCAACGCGCGTGTCGCCGGTCGCATCGCGAAGACCAACACGGTCTCGAACACCGCCTTCCGCGGCTTCGGCGGACCCCAGGGCATGCTGGTCATCGAGGACATCCTCGGCCGTTGCGCGCCGCAGCTCGGCCTGGACCCCATGGAGCTGCGGGAGCGCAACTTCTACCAGCCGGGCCAGGGCCAGACGACGCCGTACGGCCAGCCGGTCACGCAGGCCGAGCGGATCTCCACCGTCTGGCAGCAGGTCCAGAACGACGCCGGCATCGCCGACCGCAAGCGCGAGATCGCGGCCTTCAACGCCGCGCACCCGAACACCAAGCGGGCGCTCGCGATCACCGGCATCAAGTTCGGCATCTCGTTCAACCTCACCGCCTTCAACCAGGGCGGCGCGCTGGTCCTGATCTACAAGGACGGCTCCGTCCTGATCAACCACGGCGGCACCGAGATGGGCCAGGGCCTGCACACCAAGATGATGCAGGTGGCCGCGACGACGCTGGGCATCCCGCTGCACAAGGTGCGCCTCGCCCCGACGCGTACCGACAAGGTGCCCAACACCTCCGCCACCGCGGCCAGCTCCGGCGCGGACCTCAACGGCGGGGCGATCAAGAACGCCTGTGAGCAGCTGCGCGAGCGCCTGCTGCAGGTGGCCGCCAGCCAGCTGGGCGGGAACGCCTCGGACGTCCGCATCGTCGACGGCGTCGCCCGCGTCCTCGGCAGCGACAAGGAGCTGGCCTGGGACGACCTCGTGCACACCGCGTACTTCCAGCGGGTGCAGCTGTCGGCGGCCGGTTACTACCGGACCGAGGGCCTGCACTGGGACGCGAAGAGCTTCCGCGGCTCCCCGTTCAAGTACTTCGCCCACGGCGCGGCCGCGACCGAGGTGGAGGTGGACGGCTTCACCGGCGCCTACCGCATCCGGCGGGTCGACATCGTGCACGACGTCGGCGACAGCCTGTCGCCGATGATCGACATCGGCCAGGTCGAGGGCGGTTTCGTGCAGGGCGCGGGCTGGCTGACGCTGGAGGACCTGCGCTGGGACACCAGCGACGGCCCGAACCGCGGCCGGCTGCTGACCCAGGCGGCGAGCACGTACAAGCTGCCGAGCTTCTCCGAGATGCCGGAGGAGTTCAACGTCACGCTGCTGGAGAACGCCACGGAAGAGGGCGCCGTGTACGGCTCCAAGGCCGTCGGTGAGCCTCCGCTGATGCTCGCGTTCTCGGTGCGGGAGGCGCTGCGGCAGGCCGCCGCGGCGTTCGGGCCCGCCGGCGTCAGCGTCGACCTCGCCTGCCCGGCGACGCCGGAGGCGGTGTACTGGGCCATCGAGGCGGCCCGTGAGAGCGACGTGCGGGGCGGCGAGCCCCGTACGGAAGCAAACGCCCTGAGCCATGCCTGACATGACCTGGGTCGCCGCGGTCGCGCGGTTGCGAGCTCGCCGGGAACCCGGCGTGCTCGTGACCGTCGCGACCGTGCGCGGTCACGCACCACGCAAGGCCGGCGCCAAGCTCGTCGTGGGCCGCACCGAGGCCTGGGGCTCCATCGGCGGCGGCAACATCGAGGCCGTCGCGATCGACCGCGCCCGCGAGCTGATCGAGAAGTCCGACGCGGAGCCGGAACTCATGGAGTTCGCCCTGAACGACAAGGTCACCGGCCGGCACGGCGTGCAGTGCTGCGGCGGCGCCGTCTCCGTCTTCCTCGAACCGCTGCCGGTGGTCCCGGCGGTGGCGATCTTCGGCATCGGGCACGTCGGCCTCGAACTGGCCCGCCTGCTGGCCCGCCACGACATCGACCTGCACCTGACGGACAGCCGGGCCGAGATGCTCGCCGAGGAGCGGCTCGCCGTGCTCACGGCGGACGCGGTCGCGCAGGTCCACGTGCACCACACCCCCCTCCTCCCGGAGGAGGTGCTCGAAGAGCTGGCACCCGGCACCCACGTCCTGATCATGACCCACGACCACGCCGAGGACGCCGCGCTCTGCGACGCCGCCCTGCGGACCCCGGGTCTCGGCTCGATCGGCCTGATCGGCTCGGCCGCCAAGTGGTCGCGCTTCCGCCAGCGCCTGGCCAACGAGGGCGGCCACGACGCGGCCACCATCGACCGGATCAAGACCCCGATCGGCCTCTCCGGGATCACCGGCAAGGAACCCGCCACGATCGCGGTGAGCGTCGCGGCCGACCTCCTCCTGACCTTCGAGCGCGAGAACCGCTGAACGCCCCCGGTCCGGGGCCGTTGAGCTCGCGGACCCATGGGGGAGGAGCGCCCGCTTCCGATACGCCCGCGGCGACGTCGCCGTGCCTGGCCCGCCTCCCGGAAGTACGCGACGGCGAAGTCGCCGAAGTCCCGGGCGGCCGGCCCGAGCTGACCGCCGAGGTGCTGCGCGACGGCTGGATCCGCACCGGGGACCTGGGGTGCGTGGACACCGACGGATTTCTGTACGCCGTCGACCGCGTCGGAGACATGGGCATCGTGGTCGGCGGTCACGTCCACCCGGCGGAGCTGGAGGAGCTCCTCCTCGGCCGTCCGGCCGTCCGGCCGTCGAGCGGTGCGCGGTGTTCGGCGTGCGCCGCGCGGACGGGACGGAGGAGGTCCACGCCGCGATCGTCGCCACGCCGGGGCACGGCGTGGAGCGCGGCGTGATCCGGGAGTACGTCACGGAGCACAAGGGGGCGATGTACGCGCCCCATGTCGTCCCCACCATGGACCGCATCCCGCTCACCGAGGCCGGCAAGCCCGACAAGAAGCTGCTGAGCGCGAGGCTCGCGCGAGCGACTCGTCTCTTGCCTCAACTGGTTTGTGATGCAAAGCTGACTGCATGACAGACGCCTCGGTGCCCTCGTCGGGTACCCCTCATGAAGTCCTCGCCGGACTCGGCGACTTGACCCGCCGGGTGCGCGCCGCCCAGCGCGGCGCCTGGTTCCCCCTGTTGCTGCTCGGCGCGCTCACGCTCAGCGGCATCCTGGTCAGCCGCCTCACCTTCCAGATCGAGATCGTTCCCTGCCAGAACGGTCCGGCGGGACCGGGCGGCCAGGCCGCCGCAGCCGCCGCATGCACCCTGATCAGGCAGGGGTCGCCGCTCTACTGGCCGATCGGGATCGCCCTCGCCTACGGTGCGACGGCGCTCTTCTACATCCGCCGCTCCCGCAACCGCGGCGTCGGCACCCCGGTCCGGCCCTACGTCCTCACCGGAATCGCCCTCCTGGGGCTCGTGGCCGCCACCGCCTTCTGGGCCACCCGCCACGGGATCCCGCAGCCGGGCGAACGGCTCGACTTCTGGGGCCTGCACCTCGACCCCGCCTCGGGGGCCACACAGTTCCTCGAACGGCTCACGGGGAACGCCACGGCCGTCGGGCTGCCGCTGCTCGTGCTGTCCTGGGTGGAACGCAGCCGCGCGCTGCTGCTGCTCACCGCGGCGTACCTGGCCGTCGAACTGGTGCCGCTCGGCACCGGCTGGGCGGGCATCGACGCCACCTCGCCGTGGTCGTCCCTGCCCCGCTTCGCCGTACCCGGCGCGCTCCTCCTGCTCGGCGCCCTCGGTTTCGGCCTGGCCGAGCGGACCCGGCGTCGTACCGAGCGACACACCGACGCGCGTACCGCGGCATGACCGATCAGCCCGACCCGCACCCCGTCACCGGCCTGGACGACGTCGTCCACCAGCGCGTCCGCCTCGGCATCCTCACGGTCGCCCACCAGGCCCGCCGCGTCGAGTTCGGCTTCCTGCGCACGGCCCTCGGCCTCACCGCCGGAAACCTCAGCCAGCACCTGTCCGTCCTGGAGAAGGCCGGACTGATCGAGATCGAAAAGGGCTACGAGGGCAGGCGCGCCCGCACCTGGCTCTCTCTCACCCCCTCCGGTGACCGCGCCCTCAAGGACGAGGTCACCCAGCTCAAGCGCCTCATCCAGCAGATCGAACAAGGCCCGTCCGAGCAAGCCCGGGAGGACTCGTGACCATCGCATCGGACACCTCGAAACCGTCACCCGGCCGGCGCCGCGTGCTCGCGGCACCGCCACCGCGCTCGCCCTCCTCGCCGACCCGCGCCTCCGCGCCGGGCTCGGCCTCGACGGCCCGAGCGCGGCCTACTCCGAGGTGAGGTTCATCCCGTGACGTCGTCGGAGACGTTCTCGGACCCCGGAGGGTGACCGTCGCCGGCCCGTACGGCTCAAGTCGCCTCGCCGGTCAGGTGAGTTCGCGCTTGAGGATCTTGCCGGTGGCGGTCATCGGGAGAGCCGTGACGATCTCCACCACGCGCGGGTACTTGTGGCCGGCCATCTGCTCCCTGCCCCACGCGACCAGCTCGGCGGGGGTCGTCTCCGCGCCAGGCTTCAGGATGACGAACGCCTTGACCTCCTCGCCGTGGCTCTCGTGGGGGATGCCGACGACCGCCGCCAGGCTGATCGCGGGGTGCGTCATCAGCACCTCCTCGACCTCGCGCGGGTACACGTTGAAGCCGCCACGGATGATCATGTCCTTGGAGCGGTCGACCACGTAGTAGAAGCCGTCCTCGTCCCTGCGGGCCAGGTCGCCGGTGCGGAACCAGCCGTCCTTGATCACCTCGGCGGTGGCCTCGGGGCGGTTGCAGTAGCCCTTCATGACGTTGTGACCCTTGACGGCGATCTCGCCGACCTCGCCCGCGCCGGTCACCTCGGACCAGTCGTCGTGGATCAGTTTCACCTGGACGCCCCAGATCGGGACGCCGATGGAGCCGGGCCGCGGCTCCCGGTGGGGGTCGCTGAAGGTGACCACCGGGCTCGTCTCGGAGAGCCCGTACCCCTCCAGGATCTGCACGCGCAGCCGGTCCTTGACCTGGTGGATGATCTCGACCGGCAGGGCCGCGCCGCCGGAGACGCCGATCCGCAGGTTGCCAGCGATCCGTTCCACGTCGACGTCGTCGGTGAGCGCGGACAGCAGGGCCCACCACATGGTGGGGACGCCGGCGAAGAAGGTGATCCTCTCGGTGTCCATCAGCCGCACGACCTGCTCCGCGTCGAACCGCGGCACCAGGTGGAGCGTGGCGGCCATCGAGAACCCGGCGTGCATCTGCACGGTCGCGCCGAAGGTGTGGAACAGCGGGAGGCAGAGCACATGGCTGTCGGTGGCCGGCCTGCTCTCGAACATGCGGTTGCAGGCCATCACGTTCATCATCGTGTTCGCGTGCGACAGCTCGGCGCCCTTGGCCTGCCCGGTGGTGCCCGAGGTGTAGAGGATGATCGCCGTGTCGTCGGCCCGGGTGACGACCGGGTCGAACACCGGGCTCCGGTCGGCGAGCGCGGCGCCCATCGTCTCGGCGCCCTCGACCGGGCTCGGCGCGGCCGGGTCCGCGGTCATCAGGAAGAAGTGCCGGACCGACCCGACCTCCTGGAACGCGGCGAATCCCGCCGCGCCCATCGGGAGATCGGCGGTGCCCTCGAAGCAGAAGTACGCCGTCACGCCGGCGTCCTGGAGGTGGTAGGCGATCTCGCGGCTCTTGAGCAGCACGTTGAGCGGCACGACGACCGCGCCCGCCTTCAGGATGCCGTAGTAGACGATCGGGAAGTACGGCAGATTCGGACAGCTGAGCGCCACCTTGTCGCCGGGGCCGACGCCACGCTCGACGAGCAGGTTCGCGACCTGGTTCGCGGCGGCGTCGACCTGCGCGTAGGTCAGCCGGGTCGAGCCGAGAACGACCGCGTCGCGGTCCGGGTACGTACGGGCGGAGTCCTCGAGCAGGACCGACAGGTTCAGCATGGGCGGCTTCCCGGGGTGTGGAGTGCGGACTCGTTGGCTATGTGCACGGCGTCATCTTCGTCGTCGTACGCGATCACGGCCAGCGGGTGGGCGCGATGCGCCCCGCCGCCGAGGGGAACAGGGGCGCGCGGCATGGCGGGCCGCACCCGCCACCGGGCCTCGAAATCGGCACCTGACCCCCGTTCGACGATTGGCCGGTTCTCGCCGGTCCCGGACGGGCTTCCTCCGG
The DNA here is from genome assembly GCF_053601115.1 of Streptomyces sp. NPDC004788. Taxonomy (NCBI): domain Bacteria; kingdom Bacillati; phylum Actinomycetota; class Actinomycetes; order Kitasatosporales; family Streptomycetaceae; genus Streptomyces; species Streptomyces sp. NPDC004788. Next base: position 43,219 of record NZ_JBSGBF010000042.1, on the reverse strand, counting down.
TGGATTCTGTAGCCCCGTGCACTTCCGGCGAATCGTAGGAGGTACCGCATGCCCGTCATCTCCCCCACCCGCGCGGACGAGATCGTCACCGCCTGGCTCCAGGGCGCCGAGTCGGCGCTCGGCGCCGACAACCCGGCCGGCCCGCTCTACGTGGGTGGTGCGGCCGGCGAGGCCGCGCTGACCGACGGCACCGAGGCGCTGCTCACCGGCTGCAGCAGCTGTACGGGCTCGCTGCACAGCTACTGCTGCTGACGAGCCGCCGTACGGCACCGGACGCACCACCCGGGGAGCCCCTTGAGGGGCTCCCCGGCCCGCACCCGGCCGGTCGGGCCCGGTGCGCGAAGACCGCCCCAGCCGTCAGGAGAGGACTCAGCATGGTGGAACCGGTGGCAGCGGCCGGAGCGGTCGGCGGACCGCCGCCCGAAGGATGGTTCGCCGGGCCGGTGGACGCCTTCGCGGCCCCCCTGTTCGCGGAGCTCGACGCCCGGCCGGGGCCGGCCGGCCTCGCCGCCGAGGAGCGGGAGGTCCTGCGCGGGGCGACGCACGAGGCCCTCCGCCGTACCCTCCAGCTCCGGCTCAACCGGGTGCTCCTGCTCGAACTGCGGGCCGCCGCGCTCGCCGGCGACCTGCCCGGCGCGGACCCGTCCGCGCGCTGGGACGCCTTCCTCCGGCACGCCTCCGACCCCGGGTTCGCCGAGACCCTGCACCGGCGCTACCCGGCGCTGCGCCGACGCGCCTTCGCGTCCGGACGCCTGCTGATCGAGGGCGCCATGGAGCTCGGTGCGCGGTTCGCCGCGGACCGGCGGGCCGTCGCGGGCCTGCTCGGCGGCGATCCCGGCCCGCTGCGCGCCCTGGAGCTCGCCCGCGGGGACACCCACCACGGCGGCCGGGCGGTCGCCCTGCTGGTCTTCGAGACCGCCTGTGTGATGTACAAGCCAAGGCCGGTCGAGGTGGACGCCGCACTGCGCTCCTTCGTCGCCGCCGTCCCCGGCGCCGCGGACCTGGGCGTGCCGCGCGTGGTGATCCGGGACGGCTACGGCTGGGCCGAGCACCTCGGCCACCGCTACTGCTCCGACGAGGCCGAACTCGCCCGCTTCTACCGCGCCCTGGGCGGATGGCTGGCCGTGATGCGACTCCTCGGCGGGACCGACCTGCACGCCGAGAACCTGGTGGCCCACGGCCCGGTGCCCGCCGTGGTCGACGCCGAGGCCCTGTTCACACCCGACGTCGAAGTGGCGCCGAGCGGGCGCGGTGACGCCGTGGACCGGGCGGCCCGGACGATCCGCACCACCGTGCTGCGCACCGGCATCCTCCCGCTCCGCACCGACGGCTACGCCCTCGCCGGCGTGGACCTCTCGGCCGCCGGCGGACTGCCGGGACAGCAGCCGCAGATCCGCGTCCCGCTCATCGTGGACGGCGGACGGGACACCGCCCGGATGGAGGTCGGCACGGTGGACCTGCCGCCGGCCCGCAACCACCCCAGCCCCGAGCCGGTGCTGATCCGCCACTGGGACCAGGTGCTCGCCGGCTTCGACGGCCTCACCGGCGCCCTGGCGAAGCTCGACGCGGGCGGCCGGCTCGACGAGCTGCTGCGGCTGTTCGACGGCTGCCGGGTCCGCAGGATCCGGCGCCCCACCCAGACGTACACGGACATCGGCCGGATGCTCTGGCACCCGGCCTCGCTGCACGATCCCGACGCCGCCCTGGCCCGGGCCCGCGACATCCTCCACCGCAACGCCCTCGCCGCCCCGGGCGCCCCCCTCGAACCGGCGGTGATCGACCAGGAGATCGCGGACCTCCTGGTCGGGGACATCCCCGCGTTCGGCGAACAGGTGGACGGACGGCGGCTCGACGCCTTCCTGACGGGGTGGCGGCAGGCGGACCTCACCCGTGAGCGCGACACCATCCGCAGCGCCCTGGTCGGCGCCTATCTGAACGAACGCCGCCTTCCCGACCGGGTACGCACACCCGCCCTCGCACCGCACGCCGAGGACCTGGACCGGCGCCGCCGTACGCTCGCGGCCGAGGCCGTACGGACGGTCTGCGCGGCGGCCGTGCGCGGCGCCGACGCCACCGCGACCTGGATCAGTCCGGTGCTCACGGACTACGGCTGGGCGATACGCCCGCTGGGCGCGGACCTCTACACCGGGCAGGGCGGCGTCGCCGTCGCCCTCGCGGAGTACCTGCGCGAGCAGCGCGCCGGGCGAGCCGATCCCGTGGACGGTGTCGAGCCCCTGCTGACCGGCACCGTCGAGGTGCTGGCCGCCACCGAGGACACCGTGCCGACCCGCCAGCTCGGCGGGTTCACCGGCATCGCCTCGCAGGTGTGGACCTGGGGCGCGCTGCACCGCCTCCTCGGCACGCCCGGCCTCCTCGACCGCGCCCGTGCCAGAGCCGCGCTGCTGACCCCCGAGCTCATCGCCGAGGACCGCGCGCTCGACGTGCTCGGCGGCGTGGCCGGCGCGGTCGTCCCGCTGCTCGACCTCGCCGGACTCACCGGCGAGGACCGGTGGCTGGGCGCCGCCGCGGAGGCCGGCCGGCACCTCGAACGAACCGCGGTCGTCGACGACCGCGGAGCACGCTGGTCCACCGTGATGTTCCCCGAGGGCATCGGCGGATTCGCCCACGGCGCGAGCGGCGCCGGGTGGGCGCTCACCCGGCTCGCCCTCTCCGCCGCCGGGAGCCCGGCCGACCGGCGCCGCTGGTTCGAACTCGGCGCCCTGGCCCACGACTTCGAGGAGTCGCTGTACGTGCCGGAGGTACGCGCCTGGGCCGACGCGCGGATCGGGGGAGACGTCGACCATCCCACCGCGTGGTGTCACGGCAGCACGGGCATCGGCCTCGCCGCCGTCGACCTCCACGGCCGCACGGGCGATCCCCGGCACCTGGACACCGCGCTCCGCTCGGGACCGGCCGGCCTGCGCGAGGGGTTCGGCTGGAGCCACACCCTCTGCCACGGCGACCTCGGCCTGTGGGAGCTCCTCCACCGCCTGCGCGGCCTGAAGGGATACGACGGCCCCTCCGCCGCACAGGCCGACGCCGAGCTGATCACCGGCATCGAGCAGCGCGGTCCGGTCGGCGGCCTCGCCAAGGAGGCGTTCGCACCGGGGCTGCTCCCCGGGCTGTCCGGGGTGGTGCACCAGCTGCTCCGGATGCACCCCGACGCCCGGCTGACCTCACCACTCCTGCTGGCGCACCCCGAGGAACCGGAGACCCCCTGACGCGCGGTGCTCGGCCTGTCGGTCAGACGCGGTGGACGCCGCCGCCGCGGGGCGGCGGCGCTCCGGGGGCGTTCCCACAAGATCGACGATCGGATAGATTGCCGGTACGTGACGATCAAGCCGCGGCCGGCCGGCCGCATATTCGAAGCCCTGCACTCCACGGCCGTACGGGACACGGCCGGGCTGCGCGAGATCTACGAGCAGCCCACCGACATGGCGATGCGCAAGGCGGTCGACCGCCTCCACGACGTCGCCCGCGCCTTCATCGCCCGCTCCTCGCTGCTGTTCGTCGCCAGCGCCGGCGCGGACGGAAGCTGCGACGTGACCCCGCGGGGCGGTCCGGCCGGCTTCGTCTCCGTCCTGGACGAGTTCACCCTGGCCATCCCCGACGCCACCGGCAACCGGCGCCTCGACACCCTGCACAACATCGTGGAGACGGGCCGGGCCGGCCTCATCTTCCTGGTCCCCGGGCAGGCGTCCACGCTGCGGGTGAACGGCCGCGCCTGCGTCTCCACCGATCCCCGCCTGCTCGACCAGCTCACCGCGGTCGGCAAGCCGCCGCGCAGCGCGATCGTGGTCGAGGCGGAGGACGTCTACCAGCACTGCCCGAAGGCGTTCCTGCGCGGCAACGCCTGGAAGCCCGGCGAATGGCTGCCCGCCGACACCGTGCCCAGCTCCGCCGCCATCACCCTCGCCCACCTGGACATTCCCGGCCTCACGATGGAGCAGGTCCGCGAGTACGAGCGCGAATCGCTGCTGCACCGGTACGAGTGACGCGGGGTGACGCGCGTCACACCCGGCTCCTGTCAGCAATCGGCCCGCCGTCCCGTTCAAGGGGCACGCGAACGAGACAGGAGCAACGCCATGAAGCACCGCATCGTCGTCCTGGGCGCCGGATACGCCGGGGCCTTCGCGGCCGGCAACCTGGCCCGCCGGCTCTCTCCCGACGACACGGAGATCACCGTCGTCAACGCCGCGCCCGACTTCGTCGAGCGGATGCGGCTCCACCAGCTCGCGATCGGCCAGGACCGCGCGTCCCGCAAGCTCGCCGACGTGTTCGCGGGCACCGGGGTGCGGCTGCGCCTGGCGCGCGTCACCGGCGTCGACCCGGAGCGCGGCACCGTCGCCCTGACCAGCGAGGACGGCGCCGACGGCATCGCGTACGACACGCTCCTCTACGCGCTCGGCAGCTCCGTGGACCACCACGGCGTCCCCGGCGTGGCCGAGCACGCCTTCGACGTGACCGGCCTGTCCTCGGCGCTGCGGCTGCGCGATCGGCTGGCCGGCCTCGGCGCCGGCGGCACCGTGCTGGTCGTCGGCGAGGGGCTGACCGGCATCGAGACCGCCACCGAGTTCGCCGAGTCGCGGCCCGACCTCTCGGTCGCGCTCGCCGCCCGTGGCGAGCTCGGCGCCTGGCTCTCCCCGAAGGCCCGCCGTCACCTGCGCCGGACCTTCGACCGGCTCGGCATCACCGTCCACGAGCACACCGGCATCGAGGCCGTCGAGCCGGCGCGGGCGCTCGCCGCCGACGGCAGGGCGATCCCGGCCGACGTGACCGTGTGGGCGGCCGGGTTCGCCGTGCACCCCATCGCGGCCGCGAGCGGCCTGGAGGTCGCCCAGACCGGCCAGATCGTCGTCGACCGCACCATGCGCTCGGTCTCGCACCCGGACGTCTACGCCGCCGGTGACAGCGCCTACGCGATCGGCGACAACGGCAGGCCGCTGCCGATGTCCTGTGCCTCGGCCGGCTTCACCACCATGCAGGCGACCGCCGCGATCATCGCGCGCCTGACGGGCGGCGAGGTCCCGACCACCGATCTGAAGTACTACGGCAACCACATCAGCCTCGGGCGCCGGGACGCGATCTTCCAGATGGTGGACGAGGACGTCCGGGCGAAGTCCTGGTACGTGGGCGGCCGGACCGCCGCCGTGCTGAAGGCGGGCGTACTCAAGGGGGCCGGGCTGAGCATCGCCCACCCGACCTTCGGCCTGCCGAAGCGCAGGCACCGCCTGTCGGCCGCGCAGGCCCGGAACAGCGTGCGGGCCACCGCATAGGCTGCTCCGCATGGACATCGCAGCCATCGACCGGTTCGAGGCCAGCCGCAGCCGGCTGGCCTCGCTCGCGTACCGTCTGCTCGGCTCGGCGGCCGACGCCGAGGACGCCGTGCAGGACGCCTTCCTGCGCTGGCAGGCCGCGGACCGGGACCGTGTCGAGGTGCCGGAGGCGTGGCTGACCAAGGTCGTCACCAACCTCTGCCTCGACCGGCTCCGCTCGGCACAGGCGCGCCACGAGCGCGCCGCCGGGGACTGGCTGCCCGAGCCGCTCCTGGAGGGCGACCCGATGCTCGGCCCCGCCGACACCTTCGAGCAGCGCGAGTCGGTGTCCCTGGCCGTGCTGACCCTCATGGAACGCCTCTCGCCCGTCGAGCGGGCCGCCTACGTCCTGCGCGAGGCGTTCGCCTACCCCCACGCCGAGATCGCCGGGATCCTCGACATCTCCGAGTCCGCGAGCCAGCAGCACGTCCACCGCGCCCGGCACCGCATCGCCGCCGAACGCCGCCGCGGCGACGAGGTGGACCCCGCGTCCGCCCGCCGGATCGTCGAGGAGTTCCTCGCCGCCGCCGTATCGGGGCGCACCGAACGGCTGGTGGCCCTGCTCACCGACGACGTGACGGCGGTCTCGGACGGCGCCGGACTGGCCAGGCGGCTGCTGCGGTACACGACGCGCGAGCGGGTCGCCTCCTTCGTACGGGCCGGCTTCAAGCCCACGCCGGCGAAGCGGCGGCTGGCCGGCGGCACGCCCGCGCTGCACGTCGTGTTCGCCAACGGCTCCCCGGCGGTCGTCGCCGTCCTCGACGACCAGGTCGTCGGCGCCGTGGTGTTCGAGGTCAGCGACGGCAGGATCGCGTCCCTGCGCGGCATCGCCGCCGCGGACCGGATCGCGCGCCTGAACGCGGCCTGGCCGCTCCACGAACCGGACGCGCCCGCCATCGACGCCTGGTGACCACGGACCGCCGCGGGGGAGGGGCGGTCCAGCGGCCCGCGCCCTAGCAGCCCGCGTCCGCGACGACGTAGTAGCCCGGCGCGGTCTGCTTGAGCGTGTGCGTGGTGAAGGTGTTCCACAGGCCCATGGGCTGCCGCGAGCCGGTGGCGTAGGTGGAGCCGCCGCTCTGGTAGGCGCGACCGGCCACCGTGTGGTCGTAGTTGCTCGCGGTGTGGCAGGTGGGCGTGAAGCCCGTCGTGGTCGCGGTCACCGCCGCGGAGACCGTCCCCGCCGTCCCCGACGCGTCCAGGGCCGTCACCGTGTAGCCGTACGCCGTGCCGGTGGCCAGCCCGGTGTCGGTCGCCGCGGTCGACGTGGTGGTGGCCACCCGCGTACCGTCTCGGTGGACGGCGTACGAGCTCGCGCCGGCGACCGCGTTCCACGTCAGGGAGACCGTGGTGTCGGTGGTCCCGGTGACCGTCAGCCCCGTCGGCGCGGGCAGGGAACCGGTGCCGGGGTCCTGGCCCTCGCCGTCGAGCCCCCAGAAGCGCGCGGTGTGATAGCTGGAACAGATCGTGTCCAGGTAGTACGTGCCGGTGCTGCCGCACTGCTCCGGGCCGCTGCCCGGGTCGACCGCGAGCCCGTGCGCCATGCCGGCGACGGAGTACACCTCGACGGCGGGCCGGCCGGCGGTGTCGTCGTAGACGCTCAGCGTGGTGCCCCCGCCGAGGCTCTCGGTGCGGGTGGGCGTCTGGCCGATGCCCCACACGTCGGTCCACTGGTCCCGCAGCTCGGTGGCGTTGGCGGGCTGCACCGTCGTGTCGGCGGTGCCCTGCCAGATCGCGACGCGGGGCCACGAGGTGGTGCCGGCGGGAGCGGCGGAGCGCACCAGGGCGCCCCACTGCGCGGGGCTCCTGTCCGGCGGGCTGTACATGCAGGTGTACGCCGTGGACAGGCTGTTCGCGCAGAAGGCCGGCAGCCCGGAGTCGATCGCGCCGCCCGCGAAGACGTCCGGGTAGGCGGCGAGCAGGTTCGCGGTCATGCCCGCTCCGGCGGACAGCCCGGTGACGTACACCCGCCGGCTGTCGCTGCCGTACTGCGCGACGGCCTTGTCGACCATCTGCCTGATCGACAGCGCCTCGCCCTGGCCGCGCGCGCTGTCGCCCGGCTCGTACCAGTTGAAGCAGGAGTTGGCGTTGTTGGCGCTGCTCGTCTGCGGGAAGACCAGCGCGAAGCCGTAGCGGTCGGCGAAGGCCGGCCAGCCGGAGTGCGCGTAGTAGTCGCCCGCGCTCTGGGTGCAGCCGTGCAGGGCGACCACGAGCGGGGCGCCGGCCGGCAGCGCGTCCGGCGCGTAGGTGTACATGGAGAGGTTTCCGGGATTGCTGCCGAACGCGGTGACCTGGGTCAGGCCCGCCGCGGACGCCTGCGGGCCGCCGGCGACGAGGCCGCCGGTCAGGGCCAGGGCTCCCGCGGCCGCGGTGACCCAGCGGCGGACGCCTCGGACGAGACGACGGCTCTTCGTGAAGCGGAACGGGGAGTGCGACTGTCCCATGGCGACTGCCTCCAGATGTCTCGACTCGTCCTGTGCCGGGGCCCCGATGAGGACTGGTGGCCGGTGTGGCGTGCATCATCGGGGCGCGTTCGCCGGCGTGGACATGGGCGGGACAGCCAGGCTTGCCGAAAGCCCTGTGTGACGGGCGTCCATGGCCCGGGGCCCGATCGGCCCGGTATGGCCGAGGCCCGCCGGGCGGCACACCACCCGTGCCCGTCGGGGTGATGGTGTGACGGGACATGAGCGGTCAGCGGACGGTGGGGTGCCGACCCATGTATCGAGACGCGGCGACGTCATAGCGTCCCGCGCATCCCCGTTGGCGATCCGCGATCCCGGAGGCATGCGCATGCGTCTCTTCCGTTCCCCACCACGTCCGCGACGACGAGCCGGCACGGCGGCCCTCGCCCTGGCCGCGCTCACGCTCACCCCCGTGCCCGCAACGGCGGACCAGGCGGACCCGGCCGGCTCGGCGCCGCCCGGTGGCCACTGTGCCCACCAGGGCCTGCTGCGGGTCCCGGGAGCCGAGCACCAACAGGCCGACTGTCTCGCCGAGTTGACCACGGTCGGCACCGTCGCCTCGGGCCACACCGACCCGGCCGACTGGGCCGGGCTGACGCCGAAGGACCTCGCCGTGCCCAGCGGGGTGCCCGGCATCCAGCTCGACGGCTACTTCCCCGACACCTCCACCACCAACACCGACCACGGCTGGAACCACGACGCCCAGTTCGTCATCCGGCTGCCCGACCGCTGGAACGGCGGCCTGGTCGTCGCCGGCACCCCCGGCAACCGCGAGCAGTACGCCAACGACCGGGCCATCGCCGACTGGGTGCTCTCCCGCGGCTACGCCTACGCCGCCACCGACAAGGGCAACACCGGCCTCGCCTTCTACCGGGACGGCACGGCGCCCGGCGACGCCGTCGCCGAATGGAACGAACGGGTCACCCAGCTCACCCACGCCGCCCGGGCCACGGTCGCCCAGCGCTACCACCGCCCGCCGGCGCGCACCCTGGTCACCGGCCTGTCCAACGCCGGCTACCTGGTGCGCTGGCAGCTGGAGAACCACCCCGAGCTCTACGACGGGGGAGTCGACTGGGAGGGCACGCTGTGGCGCGCCGACGGCCCCACCCTGCTGGACTTCCTGCCGAAGGCCCTGCGCGCCTACCCCGGGTACGCGGCGGGCGGCGCGGGCGCCGAGGAGGCGCGGCAGCAGATGTACGCGGCCGGCTTCCCGGCCGGGTCGGAGTTCCTCTGGCCGTACCACCACAAGGTCTACTGGGACCTGACCCAGCGCATCTACCGCGAGGAGTTCGACCCGGACTTCGACGGGCCGGCCGAGGCGGGCACGCCGTACTGCGCGACGGGCACGCCGGCCTGTGACACGGACTACGACTACGCGGGCCGGCCCGACGAGGTCCGGCAGGCCGTGGCGAGGATCGGGCTGACCGGGCGGATCGGCAAGCCGCTGCTCACCCTGCACGGCACCCTGGACGCCCTGCTGCCGATCAGCCAGGACTCCGACGTCTACGCCCGCATGGTGCGCGAGGCCGGCCGCGGCTCGCTGCACCGCTACTACCGGATCGAGGGCGGCACCCACACCGACTCCCTGACCGACGCCTTCCCGGGCCGGCTGCGTCCGCTCACGCCGTGCCACCGGGCGGCGTTCACGGCCCTCGAACGCTGGCTCGCGACCGGGCAGCAGCCGCCCGCCTCCGGCACCGTCGCCCGGCCCGCCGAGACGGATCCGGTCGCCCTCGCGAACAGCTGCTCACTGCGCTAGCCGGCCGGACCCCGCCCCGCCGGTCCTCAGCGCACGCCCTCCCAGAGCAGCCGCTCCCGCGCCCGCGGGTCACTGACCGGGCCGGTCCCGGGAGCGGCGCCGAAGGTCATCGTCGTCCGGGTCGTCCGGTCGTACGCCCGCCAGCCGGGGCTGCCGGTCCTCGCGAAGGAGACCCACGCCCCGTGCACGGCGTCCGCCAGGGCCTGCGGCGGGTGGGCGCCGAGCATCGGCGCGTACGACGGATCCTGGAGGCGGTCGAAGACGAAGGGCAGTTCCAGGGCGTGACAGGCGCCGAGGGCTCCGTCGAAGCGGGGGGAGCGCCAGGCGAACTCGTACAGGTAGGAGCCCGGGACGGACTCGGCGAGGCGGACGGCGGGGACGCGGTAGAACCAGTCGGTCGCCACCGCGTCGAGGAGTTCGCCCGGCGTGGCGTCCGGGCGGCCGGCCCGGTAGACGGGAAGGGCTTCGGCCGGGTCGAGGCCGTAGGCAGCGGTGACGGCGCGGAGTTTCGACTCGGGCAGGACGTCCAGGCGCCCGGTCGGCACCAGGAAGAGGCGGTACTCCTCCCGGTTGCTGCCGATCAGGAGGTCGACGCCGCACTCCGGCCCCGGAAGGGCGAGCCCCGGGCCGATCGGCTCGAAGGGCATCATGTTGAGCGCCGCCTCGCCCCAACGTGCCGGGTCGGGGCGGGCGTTGACCTCGGCGCGCAGTTCCGCTTGGACCGGCAGGAGGACCGGCAGGGGTACGGCGGCGAAGGCGTCCGGGGTCGGCTCGATGCCCAGCTTCTCCGCGAGCCGGGCCGCTATCAGCTCGGCGGACTTCGGGCGCAGGAAGTGGTGGCAGGCCCCGCTCTGCAGGATCGCCCGCCGGAACAGGCCCCGGGCCGCCTCCGTGGTCAGCAGCGCGCCGATGCTCATGGCGCCCGCCGACTCGCCGAAGACCGTCACCAGGTCCGGGTCGCCGCCGAAGCCGGCGATGTTGTCCCGGACCCAGCGGAGCGCGGCGATCTGGTCGAGCAGGCCCCGGTTGTCGGGGCGGCCGGGCAGGCGCAGGAACCCGTCCGCGCCCAGGCGGTAGTTGAGCGTGACGCAGACGACGCCGTCCCGGGCGAAGGCGCCTCCGTCGTACGCGGACGCCGAGCCCGAGCCGTTGGTGAACGCCCCGCCGTGCAGCCACACCATCACGGGCAGGCGGGCGCCCGGCTCCGGCGCCGGTGTCCAGATGTTGAGGTTCAGACAGTCCTCTCCCGGAATGTCGTTCTCCGGGATGAGGACGTCGAAGGGCGGGGCGTAGGGAGCGTGCGGCGCCGTCGGGCCGTACGCCGTGGCGTCGCGCGTCCCCGTCCAGGGCTCCGGCGGGGCCGGCTCCCGGAACCGCCGCGGGCCGAAGGGCGCGGCGGCGTACGGGACGCCGAGGAAGGACGTCACCCCGTCGCGGGAGGTACGGCCGCGGACGGGGCCCTGCCGCGTGGCGCACACCGTCATGCGGACAGCACCTCCAGGAGCGCCTTGCAGAACTCCTCGGGGCGTTCGAGGTGCACGGCGTGCCCGGCGCCGGCCGTCGCGACCTCCCGTACCGTGCCGCCCGCCGCGGCGTAACGGTCCAGGACGTGACGGGTCTGCGCCACCATCGGCTGCGCCGGAGTGCCGTCCCAGCCCGGCACGGCGCCGATCGCGCCCAGGTGCGCCAGGTCGAACATCGAGGTGTCCGAGACGACGACGTCGTCCTCGCCGCGTATCCACAGCACCGGCGGCTTGGGCTCGACCAGGTGCAGGTCGTCGACGCGGAAGCGCGTCGGGGCCATGCAGTTGAGCACGCCACGGGTACCGGGCGCGATGCCGGGCCAGGCGGCGGACGCCGTGCTGTCGCCCGGATAGTGGTCGTCGCCGGTGCGCGTGGTGAGCATGGACTCGACGTACGCGTCCTCGTCCTCGGGACGCCACGGCGGCTTGACGTAGACGGCCGCCAGGACGGAGCGCGGCGACAGCGGGGACTCCTCGCCGCGGTCGCCCTCGGCGAGCAGCCGCACGAAGTCCGGGTTGGCCGTGCCCCCGCCCGATCCGGCACCGTCCGCGGAGTTGAGGATCCCGTCCACTCCGTGCGTGCCGCCGAAGCCGTAGGGGGAGACCGGGTTGACCAGGGTCAGGGAGCGCACGGCGGCCGGACGGTCGCGCAGGTACTGCATGACCACGCCACCGCCCATGGACCAGCCGACCAGGTGCGCCCGGTCGATGCCGAGGGCCGCGAGCAGCGCGGCGAGGTCGTCGGCGTAGTCCCGCAGGCCCCGCGTGGCGTCGACGGGCAGCGGGTCGGTGCCGCCGAAGCCGCGCAGGTCGACGGCGACGGGACGGTAGCGGTCCGGCAGCGCGGTCATCGTGGTGTGCCAGAACACCGAGGAGGAGACGTTGCCGTGAACGAGGACGACGGGCTCGCCCTCGTCCCTGACCTCGGTGATCTGCTGGGTCAGCCGGGCGGTGGCGACGCGGCGGGTGCGGAGCGTGGTCATGTCCTCAGGTCCTTCAGGAGAGCCAGGTGGCGACCTGGGCGGCGGCCGTGCCGTTCCAGCCCAGTTCGAGGTGGTTGGCGGACGCGACGGTGGCCGTGCCGCCGACGGTGGGGATGCCGGTGGTGTCGAGCGCGCTGGAGATGAAGACGACACCGTCGCTGGGGCCGCGGTTCTCGTTGAAGATGCCGACGATGTCGGCGGAACCGCCGGCCAGCAGGTAGGTGGTGACGGAGGCGGGCACCCCGGCGCCGTGCAGGGTGCCGATGAGCGATCCGGCGTCGATGGCGGCCTGGATGCCGCCGCCGGCGGTGTAGAAGCCCTGGCCGCCGTAGTACGTCGTGTACCAGTCCTGGGCGGCGCCGTCGACTCCGTACACGCCGTCCCAGCGGGCCAGCATCTGACGCTGCCCGGGGTAGTTGTCCTGACCGCCGGAGGGCGTCATCGAGAACTCCGGGTGCGCGGTGTAGAGGCCGTAGCAGGTCATGTGGGAGTGCGGGGAGGGGGCGTTGACCTTGCCTCCGCACTCGGGCCAGATGGAGAAGTCGTGGGCCCAGCCGTGGGCGTACGGGTAGTCGTAGCCGCCGTTCGGACCGCCGAGGGTGATCAGCCTCCGTACGTCTCCGGCGTACGCCCGTCCCCAGCTCGGCCGGACCGACGACACGTACGCGCGGGTGGACATCTCGCCCTTGCTCCAGCCGACCAGGTCCACCTTGGCCACGCCCAGCTTCGCCTTGATGACGGCGATGGCGTCACCGACGATCTGCGCCTGCATGAGGTTGTCGCCCTGCTTGTGGGCGAAGCCGACGGCGAAGACGCGGTGACCGCGCGCGGACAGGTACTGCATCAGGCCGGTGGACGGGCAGGTGGCGGCGCCGCAGCCGTAGCCGCCCGACTCGCCGGGGTTGGCCCAGGCGCGGTCCGCCGTGTCGTTGGCCCCGTGCACGAGGAGGACGGGCGTGGTGCGGCTGCCGGTGTTCCAGCCGGGGGCCGAGTAGAGCAGGAAGCGGCCCGAGGAGGGCCGGGACACCCCGCCGAAGTACGTGACGCGCTTGCCGTCCTGGTCGCCGCGGCCGTCCGGCGGAAAACCCTCGGTGCGGAATCCGGTGGTCGTGTCGAGGTAGCGCTCGACGGACTCCCAGCCGTTGGTGACGGTGCCGGCCCCGTAGCTCGCCTCAAGGGTGAGGTACGCGGGCGGCGCGGCGGCGGCGGCCACCGCGGGCGGGCCGAGGAGGGACGCCGCGAGGGCACCCGCCACCGCCATGACCCGGGCGGCACACAGCCGCCACCGGCGCCCCGGACTCCGTCTGTCGGTCATGTCCCGGCCTCTCCCGCTCGTGCGCCCGTGGCGCGTCTGCGTGGTCGCGTGGTCGCGTGGTGGTCCGTTCCGGCACCGCGTGCGCACACGCTAGGGGGACGGGCAGGCGCCGGGGCATGTGGGCGGACCACACAAAGAGGTCTGCGCACATGGCGAGAGGAACCGGTGCGCGGCAGGTGCGTCAACGGGTGCGTCAGTCGAGGCGGGCGAGCCGGACCAGCCGGCTCGCGTAGTCGCCGGCGGGCAGGCGCAGGTCGATGCCGTACTGCCGGAGGGCGGCGCCGCTGTGCTCCTGGCCCGTGTCCAGGTCGCGGTAGCGGGCCCCGGCGTCCAGGGCGGGCAGGCGCAGCGGGGCCGCCCCGTGGCCGAAGCGGGTGGTGGGACGCCAGGCGAGCAGGGCGTGCGCGGAGCCGTCGGGCGCGGCGTAGTGGACGGCGGTGACGCCGCCGGGCCCGGTCAGACGGTAGGCGCGGCCGTGCTGCACGAGGGGCCGGATCTCCTTGTAGCGGGCCACCAGGGCGGCCGCCTCGTCCAGTTCCTCCTCCGTCCAGCGGGTGAGGTCGCCGCCGAGGCCGAGCGCGCCGGCCATCGCGACGTGGAACCGGAAGCGCAGCGGAGTGGCCCGGCCGGTGGCGGCGTTGGGGCTGTCGGTGACCCAGGCGGCCATGGCCTGCGCCGGCAGGAACCGGCCGAAGCCGTACTGGATGCCGAGCCGGTCGACCGGGTCGGTGTTGTCCGAGGCCCAGGCCTGGTCGGTGCGGGCGAGGACGGCGAGGTCGACCCGGCCGCCGCCGCCGGCGCAGGCCTCGATGCGGAGGCCCGGGTGGTCGGCGCGCAGCCGGTCCATGACGCGGTGCACGGCCCGGGTGTGGTCGATCCACAGCCGGTCGGGATCCGGATGGCCGGGCCGGCCGGCCTCGGTGAACGGGCGGTTGGCGTCCCACTTGAGCCAGTCCACGCCGTTCTCCGTGACCAGCCGGTCCAGGGTCCGGTGCGCCCACGCCTCGACCTCCGGCCGGGCGAGGTTCAGGACCAGCTGGTTGCGCAGCTCGGTGGCGTCGCGGGTCGGCGCGTGGAGCACCCAGTCGGGGTGGGCGCGGAAGAGGTCGCTGTCGCGGTTGACCATCTCCGGTTCGACCCACAGGCCGAAGGCCATGCCGAGGCGGTGGACCTCGTCGGCGAGGGGCCGCAGACCGTTCGGGAAGGCGTCGCGCCGGGGCGTCCAGTCGCCCAGGCCGGCGTGGTCGCCGGTGCGCGCGCCGAACCAGCCGTCGTCCAGGACGAAGAGCTCGACGCCCAGCCGGGCGGCGAGTCCGGCGAGGCGGAACTGGCCGGCCTCGTCGACGCCGAAGCCGGTGGCCTCCCAGGAGTTGTAGACCACGGGCCGCGGCCGGCCGGGCTCCGGCAGGACGTGGGAGCGGACGTGCTCGTGCCAGGCGCGGGCGGCCCCGCCGAAGCCGTGCGGGCTGTGGAGCCCGGCGAAGACCGGGGTGTGCAGGGTCTCGCCCGGGTTCAGTGTCCAGCTGAGGCCCTCGTGGCCGAAGCCGCCGGTCCAGGTGGTGCGACCGACCGGGGAGCGGAGCACGGTGACGCGCCAACTGCCGCTCCAGGCCAGGGCGGTGCTCCACACCCGGCCGTGCTCCTCGGTGGTGGTGCCGTCGTCGAGGGCGAGCCAGGGGCTCGCGTGGTGGCCGGTCAGACCGCGGCGGCTGGTGAGGACGGTCTCGGCGACGGGGAGGCGGTCGCGGTGCAGCTGGAACTCGCTGTTCCAGCCGCCGACGAGATGGCTGAGCCGGTAGTCGGGGAGCGGGGGGAGGGTCCAGGACGCCGAGTCGAGGCGGTCCACGGTGACCGGCCCGGCGTCGCCGCCCGGCTCGGCGGTGTGGGTGAGCTCCGTCCACCGCTCGATGACGTCGCTGCCCGGGCGCAGCCGGTAGCAGAGCTCCGCGGCCAGCGGGTAGTGGCGGTCGGTGAGGCGCAGCCGCAGTTCGCCGCCCTCGACGCGGTGGCCGGTGAAGTGCCACTGGGCGCCGCGGGTGCCGTCGGCGAACCGCACCTGGAGGCCGGCCGGTCCGAAGCGCGCGCCGGTCTGCGGGGCGAGTTCGTCGGCGGCCGCCTCGTCCTCGAAGCTGCTGGCCGCGGGGGAGACGGGGGCGGGCAGGGCCGCCAGGACGGCGTCGTCGAGCGCGGGCCCCCAGTGCAGATGGCGGGGGCTCCCGTCCGCGCCGACACGGAGTGCGTAGACGCTGTTCGGGGTGCGCAGGACGCCGAGCCCGAGAGCGGGATCGAAGGAGACGGAAGAGGTCACGGCGGAGATCCCTGGAGACGCGGCGGGCGGAAGGGCGGTCGTCGGGAAGCGGCCCGAGAGTAGGGCCGGGCGGGATCGGAAATCAATACTGGACGAAGTTATTTAATTGCCGGTACGTTGCCGCCGTGTTTCCCCACCACTCGCAGCCGCTCGTCACCGCACCGGCCGAAACGTCGGTGCTTGCCCTGCTGTTGGCCGAGGGCCCGCTCAGCCGGGTCGAACTGGCCCGCCGCACGGGCCTGTCGGCGACGGCGGTCACCAAGGCCGCGCGCCCGCTGATCGAGGACGGGTATCTGCACGAACTCCCCCCGGAGCGCACCGCCCCGGGGGCCGGACGGCCGGTCAACCCACTGGCCGTCACGGTGGACCGGGAGTTCTTCGTCGGGGTGAAGATCAGCGCCGACGCCGTGTTCGGCGCGGTCTGCGACCTGCGGGCCGGGATGCGGGCCACCGCCGACCGCCCGCTGGGCGCCGACCGCGGCCCGGCGGCGGTGTGCGCCCTGATCGGCGAACTCGTCGAGACGCTCCTCGACATGGACCCCGCCTTCCGGGAACGCACCCGCCACCTCGGGATCGCGGTCTCCGGCGACGTGGACCGCCCGGCCGGCCGGGTGCGCTACTCCGTGCTGCCCGGCTGGCGCGACGTCCCGCTCGCCGAGACGGTGGCGAAGGCGACCGGCCTGACCGTCACGGTGGAGAACGACGTCAAGGCGCTCACCGCCGCCGAGCACTGGTTCGGCGAGGGGATCGGCACCGAGTACTTCGCGCTGGTCACCATCGGCGCGGGCATCGGCTCCGGACTCGTCGTCAACGGGCAGCTGATCGCCGGTGCGTACGGTGTCGCCGGCGAGATGGGCCACATCAGCATCGACCCGGCCGGGCCGCGGTGCCACTGCGGTCAGACCGGCTGCGTGGAGGCCGCCGCCTCCAGCGACGCCATCCTCTCGGCGGTGCGGGAGGCCGCCGGCCGCCCGGACCTCGACTTCGACGGCGCCGTGCGGCTCGCGCGTGGCGGAGACCCCGCCGCACGCGAGGCGTTCGCCCGTGCCGGGCGCTCGATCGGCACCGGCATCGCCGTCCTGGTCAACCTGCTCGGCCCCGAGCGCGTCGTCGTCACCGGCGAAGGGCTCGACACGTACGACCTCTTCGGGACGCACATCAAGGAGGCCTACGCGGCCCACTGCTTCAAGGCCGCCGCGAAGTGCCCGCTGACCCTCCGTCCGCTGCCCTGGGAGGAGTGGGCCAGAGGAGCCGCCGCCCTGGGCGTCCAGGCGCTCTTCCCGTAGCCGAAGCCGCTACGACCGCACACCCCGCACCGCAGTACACACCGCACCACGGCACACCCCGCACACCAGTACAGCCAGCACCGTAGATCGCACCGCACCGCACCGCACCGCTCCGGCGGGACTCACCCCTGCCCTCACACCCCACCCTCTGAGGATGCGACATGCGCGCATACGGACCGCAGCTCAGCCGACGCGGATTTCTCGGCGGCTCCCTCCTGTTCGTCGCCGGCGCGGCCGTGGGCTGCACCACCAGCCCGACCGGCGGCGGTTCGGCCGACGCGAAGACCACGCTCGACGTGTGGTTCCACGCCTACGGCGAGACCGGCACCCAGCAGGCCGTCACCCGCTACGCCACCGCCTTCACCAAGGCCAACCCCGACATCGCGGTCAAGGTCACCTGGGTCCCCGGCGACTACACCAGCAAGGTCAACGCCACCCTGCTCACCGACGGGGCGCCCGACGTCTTCGAGATCGGCGACTTCAGCGAGGCGCTCGCGCGGCGCGGGCAGATCGCCCCGCTCGACGAGGTGTACGGCAGCGCCAAGGCCGACTTCAACCAGGGCGACCTGGACCTGGTGACCGTCGACGGCAGGCTCTACGGCGTCAAGACGCTCGACGACGTCATGATGCTGTACTACCGCAAGAGCGTCCTCGCCAAGGCGGGGATCGCGCCGCCCGCCACCTTCGACGACCTCGTCTCCACCGCCAGGGCCCTGACCACCGGGGACACCAAGGGCCTCTTCCTCGGCAACGACGGCGTGGGCGACAGCCCGATCGTGGCGGTGTGGTCCAACGGCGGCGAACTGGTCACCGACGGCAAGGCCGTCTTCGACTCCCCGCAGGCCGTGGCGGCGGTGACCGGCCTCAAGCGGCTGCACGACGACGGGTCCCTGCTGCTCGGCTTCACCACCGACTGGTGGGACCCGGCCGCGTTCGTCCAGAACGTGGTCCCGATGCAGTGGGGCGGCCTGTGGTCGATGCCCGCCGTCAAGACCGCGCTCGGCGACGACTTCGGCGTACTGCCCTGGCCGGCGTTCGCACCGGGCGGCACTCCCGCGCTGCGGGTCGGCGGCTGGACCAGCTGCGTCAACGCCAAGGGCCGGAACGTGGCCGCGGCGAAGAGGTTCGTCCAGTGGCTCTGGGTGGAGCAGACCGAGCTGCAGAAGGACTGGTCGGAGAGTTACGGCTTCCACATACCCCCGCGCAAGTCCGTCGCCGCCACCGCCGACAAGCTCTCCGGGGGCGCGGCCAAGGAGACCGTGCGGATCGCCGCCAGGTACGGCCGGGGCAACCCCGGCACCTGGGACACCGCCGTGAGCACCCCGTTCATCGCCGCCGCGACGAAGATCGTCGGTGGCCAGGGCGATGCCGCCCGACTGCTCGCGGACGCGGCCGCGCAGGCCCAGACCGCCCTGGACAAGCAGCGGCCCTGATGAACGCCACCTCGGACACCCTCTCGCGCCCCGAGCGCCCCGACCGCCGCGGGCGTGCCGGGCGCCCCGCGGCCACGACGCGGGGCCCCGCCCCGTACCGCCGGCGCGGCGCCGACCTCCGCGCCTGGGGAGCGTTCCTCCTGCTCACCGGGCCGATGCTGGTTGGCCTCGGCGTCTTCAAGTACGTCGCCATCGGCTGGAGCCTCCTGCTCAGCCTGAGCGACGCCCACGGCACCATCGGCCTCGGCCACTGGGCCGGCCTCGACAACTACCGGGAGCTGCTCTCCGACGCGGCCTTCCGCCGCTCGCTCGTCGAGATCGTGCTCTTCACGCTCGCCATCGTCCCGGTCACCTTCGCCGCCTCGCTGGGCCTGGCCCTGCTGGTGCACCGCGTCCGGCGCGGCCGGGCCCTGGTGCGCACCGCCTTCCTGATCCCCGCCGCCGTCTCGTACGTCGCGGCCTCGCTGCTCTGGAAGATGTGCCTGTTCAACGGCCTTCCGGCGGGCGTGGCCAACATGATCGGCGGCTGGTTCGGGATGGACGCCGTCCCCTGGCTCCAGACCACCTCGCCCCCGCTGTACTGGGTGGTCCTCGTGACGCTCCGGCTGTGGCTCCAGGTCGGCTTCTACATGGTCCTCTTCCTGGCCGGGCTGCAGGCCGTCCCGAAGGAGATCCACGAGGCCGCCGCGCTCGACGGCGCCACCGGCCGGCGGCTGCTGTGGCGGATCACCCTGCCGATGCTCCGCAACACCTCCGTCGCGGTCCTGATGCTGCTGTTCATCGCCGCCTTCCAGGCGTTCGACGAGTTCTACAACCTGTTCAACAGCGGTCTGAGCGGTTCGGGTTCGGCCCCCGTGCAGACCCCGCTGGTCCACCTCTACAACACCGCGATGGGCACCCAGAACTACGGCCTCGGATCAGCCGGAGCCTTCGTCCTCACCGCGCTGATCGTGGGCGTGACCCTGCTCCAGGGCAGGATCACCGGCTTCGGCAGGGGCGAGGAGTGAGCGGCATGAGGACGCCCCGCACCCTGCCGGGCACCCTGCGCCCGGGCGCGCGCGGCCTGTTGACCGGCCTGCTGACGGCGCTGTTCCTGGCGCCGTTCTACCTGATGCTGCGCAATGCCCTGATGGACGCGCAGAGCCTCACGGCACCGCACTGGACGTGGTGGCCGGCGACGCCGCACTGGGAGAACTTCTCCGCGCTCTTCACCGACCCGGCCCTGCACATGGGCGCGGCACTCGGGAACTCCCTGCTCGTCGCAGCCGTCACCGCCCCCGTGTCGACGCTGCTCGCCTCGGCCGCCGGATACGCCCTGGCCCGGATCCCCGTGCCGGGACGCGGCGTCGTGCTCGGCCTGGTGGTCGCCACGCTGATGATCCCCGGCTCGGTGACCTTCGTGCCGACGTTCGTCGTGGTCGGCTCCATGGGCGGCGTCAACACGCTGTGGGGCGTCATCGCCCCCGGCCTCTTCAACCCCTTCGCGGTCCTGCTGTTCCGGAACTTCTACCTTCAGTTCCCCCGCGAGATCGAGGAGGCCGGACGCCTCGACGGCCTCGGCCGGCTCGGCCTGTACCGCCGGATCGCCCTGCCCTCCTCCGGCGCCATGCTCGCCTCGCTCGGCGCGCTCGCCTTCATCGACAGCTGGAACTCCTTCCTCTGGCCCCTGGTGATCGGCCAGGACCCGTCCGCCTGGACCGCCCAGATCGCGCTGTCCACCTTCCTCACCTCCCAGACCATCAACCTTCCCGGCCTGTTCGCCGGGGCCGTGGTGACCATCGCCCCTCTGGTGGTCATGTTCCTCGTCGCACAGCGGTACATCGTCGAAGGCATCGCCACCAGCGGCCTCAAGGGCTGAGCAGCCCGCGAGGCCCCGTACCTCCTCCGTAACCTCCCCCTTCTTGGAGGACCAGCATGAGATCAGCCAGTCGCATGCCCGGACTCACGAAAGCCGTCGTCCGGGCGCTGGCCACGGCGCTGGCCACGGCCGGCCTGCTCCTCGGCACGCTTCCCGGCTCGGTCGCCGTCGCCGCCGACTCGGCGGCCGCCGGGGCCGGCGCCGCCGGCACCCTGACCGGCCCGCAGCTCGCGGCGTCCTGGACCGGCCCGCTGTCCACCCGGGGCCGCTACATCGTCGACGCGAACGGCGACCGGTTCAAGCTGAAGGCCAGCAACTGGGCCGGCGCACAGGGCACCTGGCAGGGCAGCGGCGACGTCAACGACGTCGCCAACCACCAGGCGAGGCAGAAGTCCGACAACATCCCGCTCGGCCTGGACCGGACGCCGATCGCGCAGATCATGGCCGACTTCCACGCCGTCGGCGTCAACAGCGTCCGGCTGCCCTTCGCCAACGCGCTGGTCCACGACACCGCGCCCGTGCCCGACTCCGCCGTCACCGCCAACCCGCAGCTCAAGGGCAAGACCCCGCTCCAGGTCCTCGACGCCGTCATCGACGCTCTCACGGCCGACGGGTTCGCCGTCATCCTCAACAACCACACCACCAGTTACCGCTTCTGCTGCGGCCTGGACGGCAACGAGCGGTGGAACAGCGGCCAGTCCACCGCCCAGTGGATCGACGACTGGGTGTCCCTGGTGAACCGCTACAAGGCCAACAAGCGCGTCGTCGGCGCAGACCTGCGCAACGAGGTCCGCCGCGACACCTGGGACAACCCCAACTGGGGCTGGGGCGACGGACACGACGAGTACGCCGCCTTCGAGGAGGCGGGCAACCGCATCCTCCAGGCCGACCCCGACATGCTCGTCGTCATGGAGGGCATCAACTGGTACGGCATCCCCGCAGCCCTGTTCGACCACGGCCGGCCGATGCTCACCCCGGTGCGCACCCTCTCGAACACCCTCATCGCCTCCGGCAAGCTGGTCTACGCGGCACACTTCTACGCCTACACCGGCCCGGCCAACACCGGTGCCGCCGACGGCACCATGGGATCCACCGGCGATCCGCGCTACCAGGACTTCACTCCCGAGCAGCTCGCCCAGGTCGTCGACGACGAGGCGCTGTTCGTCACCCGGTCGGGACAGCACTTCACCGCACCCGTGTGGATAAGCGAGTTCGGGGCCGGCGGACGCGGCTCCGACAACGCCGAGGAGCAGGCCTGGTGGCACGACTTCACCGACATCCTGGTGCGGAACGACACCGACTTCGCCCAGTGGCCGCTGGTCGGCTGGAGCGACGCCAACGGCACGCCGAACGACAACTGGGCGCTGATCTCGTACGACGCCACCGGCCGCAGGACGAGCGTCGACGACCCCGGTGACTGGCGGCTCACCGACTGGAACAAGCTGGTGAACGCCCCCTCGCGCACCGGGACCATCGCCCCGGTCGACCACTGGAACATGCTCGACCTCGACTTCGGCGACCAGAACGTCTCCGCCACCATGCGGGCCAAGGCCGACTGGAGCACCGGCAACCGCAAGGGGAACTGCCCCGACACCCAGCGCGTGGTGGCCCTGGCCCGCAGCTCCAACCGCGGCCTGTGCACCGACGCCCACCAGCCCGCGAAGTCCTCCGGCGGCTGGGTGACCGTCACCGACGAGCGCTACGTCACCCACGGCGACTGGGCGAGCGGCTACAACAAGCTCCAGTGCCCCGACAACACCTTCGCGGTCGGCTACAGCGTCCACGGCAACGCCATGGCCGCCCTGCTCTGCGCGCCGGCCGACCACCCGCTGCCGCTCACCGGCCGCAACGTCTGGTTCGACCACGGCGACAACCGGCCCGCGACCGGCGGCTCCGCCCAGAGCGACTGGGCGCCCGGCTACTACAAGGGGCAGTGCGCCGACGACGAGTACCTCGCCGGCGTCGCCTACACCTGGCAGTGGAGCCACGGCGGCGCCCCCGACGCCCTCCTCTGCCGCCCCCTCGCCTGACCGAACCCCGCACCGCCCCCACCCTGACCGGACCCCGCACCGACACCCAGGAGCACCCCGGTATGCCCCGACTGGAGATCACCCCCGACGGATTCCGGCTCGGCGACCGGCCGCTGCGCATCATCTCCGGCGGACTGCACTACTTCCGCGTCCACCCGGAGCAGTGGGCCGACCGGCTCCACAAGGCGCGCCTGCTGGGACTCAACACGGTCGAGACCTACGTCCCCTGGAACCTCCACGCCCCCCGTCCCGGTGTCTTCCACCGGGACGGGGGTCTCGACCTGCCCCGCTTCCTCGACCTGGCCGCGGCCGAGGGCCTGCACGTGCTGCTCCGCCCCGGCCCGTACATCTGCGCCGAATGGGAGGGCGGCGGCCTGCCCTCGTGGCTGCTCGCGGAGGACGGCATCACGCTGCGCAGCCGTGACCCTCGGTTCCTCGCGGCCGTCGACGGATACCTCGCCGCCCTCATGCGCCTCGTCAAGACGTACCTGTCCAGCAACGGCGGCCCCGTCCTCGCCGTGCAGCTGGAGAACGAGTACGGCGCCCACGGCGACGACACCGGCTACCTCGCCGAACTCGCCGGCCTGCTGCGCGCCCACGGCGTGGACGTCCCCCTCTTCACCTGCGACCAGCCCGCCGACCTGGAGCGCGGCGGACTCGACGGCGTACTGCGCACCGTCAATCTCGGCAGCCGGGTGGCGGCCGGGCTCGCCGAGCTGCGCCGCCACCAGCCGGCCGGACCGCTGATGTGCTCGGAGTTCTGGATCGGCTGGTTCGACCGCTGGGGGGCCGCCCACACGACCCGCGACGCCGCCGACGCGGCCGCCGACCTGGACCGGCTGCTCGCCGCCGGGGCCTCCGTCAACCTCTACATGTTCCACGGCGGCACCAACTTCGGCTTCACCAACGGCGCCAACGACAAGGGCACCTACCGGCCCACCGTCACCTCCTACGACTACGACGCGCTGCTCGACGAGGCCGGTGACCCCACCGCCAAGTACGCGGCCTTCCGCGAGGTCATCTCCCGGTACGCGCCCGTCCCCGCCGAACCGCTGCCCGCCCCCGCCCCGAAGCTCCAGCCGTCGACCGTCGAACTCCACACCTGCGCCGGCCTGTTGGAGCATGCCCGGGCGCTCGGCAGCGGCGTCGAGGCGGCGGGCCCGATCGGCATGGAGCAGCTAGGGCAGGACTTCGGCTTCGTGCTGTACGAGTCGGTGCTGCCGGCCGAGGGCCCGGCCGTGCTGCGGATCGCCGAAGTCCGGGACCGCGCCCAGGTGTTCGTGGACGGCCAGCCCGTCGGCGTACTGGAGCGGGAACGCCACGAGCACGCCGTCGCCTTCACCGTGCCCCGGCCCGGGGCGCGCCTGGAGGTCCTGGTCGAGAACCAGGGCCGGGTCAACTACGGGCCCGGCCTCCACGACCGCAAGGGCCTCCTCGGTCCGGTCACCGTCAACGACGCCGCACTCGCCCGCTGGACCAGCCGCCCGCTGCCCCTGGACACCCTCGACGCGATCCCCTTCGCCCCCGCAGCACCCCTGGCCGGCCCCGCCTTGCACCGCGGCTCCTTCGTACTCGACCGGCCCGCCGACGGCTACCTCGCCCTGCCCGGCTGGACCAAGGGCCTGGCCTGGATCAACGGGTTCCCGCTCGGCCGCTACTGGTCCCGGGGCCCGCAGACCACGCTCCACATCCCCGCGCCGGCGCTGCGCCCCGGCCGGAACGAGATCACCGTCCTCGAACTGCACGCCACCGTCACACGCTCCGTGGAACTGCGGGACAGGCCGGACCTGGGCCCGACCCAGGAGTGACACCACCGAGGCCGCCGGGTCGTTCTTGAAGGCGGTCTGGTACCCGGCCAGTGAGATCACGTCACCGGCGAAGAGCGGTGCGGGCGGGACCTTGACGAGGTCGTTCCGTACCGCGAACGCGTTCGACCGCTCGACGGCCCGCCCGTGTGACGCGGGATCGCCGACCAGGTGACGGTCGTCCTCGACGACGTCCTCGTAGTGCACGGCGTGCGCCGTGATCACTCCTCTCGACATGGGATTCGACCACGTCTTTCCGAGCGGGAGCGCGGAGCCGGTCGTCGCGCGCGGTGGGGACCACCGCCGGGCCCGTCCTGCCGTGTCGATTCGCAGGGGGCCGCGAAGGACGCGCGGGCGTCGACGAGCCGCCACGGAGGGGCCGTGTGCGCTCGCACATGCGCGAACCCCTACTCTGGTGCCCGCCAGTTGGCGGATTTCGAACAGTGCGACGAACGGGATGTGACACGTGACGGGGGCGAACGGCGCGGAACTGGTCGGCGAGGTGCTGGGCGGACGGTACCGCGTGACCGCGACGATCGGGCGTGGTGGCATGGGCGTGGTCGCCCGGGCGGTCGACCAGTTGCTGAACCGCGAGGTCGCCGTCAAGGTCCTGCGGGCCTACACCGACGCCTCCCCGGCAGAACTGGCCGATCTGCGGGTCCGGATGCAGCGGGAGGCACAGGCCGCCGCCCGCATCCGGCACAGCGGTGTGGTCACCGTCCACGACGTGGTCGAGGAGCGCGGACTGCCGGTCATCGTCATGGAACTGGTCGACGGGCCCTCCCTCGACGACGTCCTGGCGGAGCGCGGCTCGCTCGAACCGCGCGAGGCGGCCGCGATCGGCGCCAAGCTGATGGACGCGCTCGACGCGGCACACCGGGCCGGAGTCCTCCACCGGGACGTCAAGCCCGGCAACGTGCTCCTCGAGCGCGGAGGCCGGGTCGTGCTCACCGACTTCGGCATCGCCAGCATGGAGACCTCCGGCGACGAGGCCCTGGCCAAGCTGACCCAGAGCGGCCAGATCGTCGGCTCCCTCGACTACCTGCCGCCGGAGCGTGCCCAGGGCCAGGTCCCGGGCGCCGCGTCGGACATCTGGGCGCTCGGCATGACGCTGTACGCGGCCGTGGAGGGCGCCGCGCCCTTCCGCCGTACGTCGGTCTGGTCCACGCTGGCGGCGATCGTCGGCGAACCCCTGCCGGAGCCCCGGCGCGCCGGCCCCCTCACCCCGGTGCTGCGGGCGCTGATGGCCAAGGACCCGATGCAGCGGCCCGACGCCGCGCGGGCGCGCGAGATGCTGGAGGCGGTCGCCACGGGCATGACGGCGGACCTCCCGGCGGCAGCGTCGGCGCCCCAGCCGGGCACCATGGCGGCACCGATGCCCCAGCCCGGCACTATGGCGGCACCGGCACCGGCACCGGCACCCCAGCCCGGCCCCACGGCGGCACCCGTGCCCCCGCCCGTCACTCCGGCGGGCTTCGGTCCGGCCATGGCCGGACCGTTCTCCCAGCCCGTCCCGCAGCCCGGCGCCCCGCAGCCCGTCGCGTCCTACCCGCCGGCCGGTCCGTACGCCGCCCCGCAGCCCGCGGTCGTCCCGCCGCCGGGCACGGCGCCCACCGCCCCCGCCGGCCACCCCAGCCGTTCCGAGACCCGTGCCACGACGGTCCGCGCGCGTCGCCGCCGCACCCGTACGGTCGTCGCGGTGGCGGCCGCCACCGTCCTCCTGTGCGGCGGAGTCGCCTACGCGCTGATGGACCTGCGGGGCACCGGGGGCGGCGAAGGGCCGGACACGGCGCTGCCGGCGGCGAGCACCTCCGCCGACGGCGACATGTCCGGCGCGGGCGGTACGACCGACGGCCCGACCTCCCCGGGTGACCTGACGTCCGTCAACCCCGGCGAGACGCCGTCCGGCACCCCCTCCAAGCAGGACGAGGACCCGGGGACAGGCCCTACGTCGGCGCCGGGCGACGGAGCGGACAAGCCGGCCGGAAGCCCGTCGTCCGCTCCCAGGGCGACGCCCAGCGCCACGGTGAAGGAGCCCGTCCCGGTGTCGACGGCGTGCACCGGCTGGGCCCACTCGGACCGCAGCAGCGGCACCGGCCACGCGTCCCGGAACACCCACCTCTACACCGGTCCGTACGCGAAGTGCTCCTATGTGACCGCGATCGACACCGGCACGAAGGTCTCCTACGAGTGCTACGTCACCAACGCCGAGGCCAACAAGTGGATCTACGCCCGGATCGCGGGCACGGACACCGAGGGCTGGATCTTCGGCGACAAGTCGGCCCTGGACAGCGGCACGCTCGCCCGCTGCTGAGGCCGGCGCCGACTCGGGCCCGGCGGTGCGGCGCGTGATCAGCCCGTGATGACCTCCAGGCAGGGCTGGTCGGCGCTGCCGAGCCGGGTGGTCAGGACGGCCGCGAGGCCGGCCGCGCCGAGCGGTTCGAAGACGGCGAGCGAGGCGGTGCCGTTCCCGCCGGCGGAGGTCCGCGCGGCGGTGACGGCGGCGGCGACGGCGTCGGTGACGTCGAGGCCGACCCAGTCGCGGCCGGTGGAGACCTGCCCGGTGCCGAGCGCGCCCGCCAGGGCCGGGGCGCTGTTCCAGGTCACTCCGGTCTCGGTCCAGGCGCCGGAGGCGGTGGCGAAGGCCTGGAGGACGGTCTGGGCGCCGCCGGAGTCCTGGACGTTGCCGTGGAGCCACAGCACGGCCCGGGAGACCGTGCCGGTGAGCCCGGAGACGTCGAACGCGAGGAGGGACCTGCGGTTGTAGCCGCTGCCCGTGCTGTCGGTGTTCTTCACGACCATGGTGGTGGCGTTGCCGTAGTTGGTGTCGGCGTACGCGCCGTCGCGGACGTAGGTGGTGGCGGTGGCACCCAGGGCGGCCGCCGTCCGCGGCGCGGCGGCCGTGCCGGAGGCGCTGAGGGTGACGGTCCGGCCCGCGCCCTGGGTGCCCCCGGTCTCGGCGAGCAGGACGACCTGTCCGGAGGTGGTCAGCACGTTGACGCCGGAGGAGGCCGAGACGGCGGGGTAGGAGCTGCGGGCGATCGTGACCCGGACGGTGGCCGCGGACCGGGTGGGGTCGGAGACGACGACGGTCATGGTGCCGTTCTGCTCCCTCATGAGGACGGAAGAGGGCCCGGAGACGGTGATCGGCCCGGCGGTGCCGGCGGCGAAGAAGTTGGCCATGGTCAGGCCGAGCGACGGGCAGCTGACGGCCTGCGCGGTGACGCCGTTGGCGAGGACGGTGACATCCGGGGCGGCGGCCCGGGCCGCCGCGGCGGAGGCCGTGGCACCCGGCATGAGCTGGTAGCAGTAGCTCGCGCCGGTGGGGTCGGTGCCGTGGTCGAACCAGAGCGAGAGGTAGTTGCGGGTGAGCGGCGTGGTGGAGGACGAGGTGTTGACGGCGGACCAGGCGCCGGTCCGGGCGACCCGCTCGGCCTTGACGGTCGCGCCGCCCGGGAAGACCCAGGCGCCCATGCCGCCCACGGCCATGTACCGGCTGCCGGTGAAGGTCTGGCTCCAGCCGAGGGTGCTGGGCTGGACGGTGCCGTCGACCGTGAAGACCTGGTTGTTGTTCGCGCCGAGGTTGCGGTTGTCGACGGTGGTCCGCACGGTGACGCCGTCGGTGCAGGTGATGCCTGCGCCGAGGCAGTAGACCGAGTCGTCCAGGCAGAACCACGACTTCCGGCCGGTGAGGGTGGACTGCAGCCCGCGCACGTCCTGGCCGACGGCGGCGTAGGTGCCGTCGGTGGTTCCGCCCGCCCAGGTGTTCGTGGGCCGCGTCGCGTTCCACTGCCCGCCGGCCGCGTCGGCGAGCGGGAGCGTGGACACGGTGGTGCCGGGCAGCAGGTACGGGTCCACGGTGGCCCAGAAGGCGTCCGCGTACTGACCGTTGCCGTAGGTGTCGCCCCACCAGGAGAGCATGCCGCTGTTGGAGTGCCACGCGCGCAGGTTCTCGCCGTTGCCCGTCTCGTAGAAGGTGGTGCGGGCGGAACACATGCTGATCTGCGCGGCCCAGCCGGCCCGGCGGTGGACGGCGCGGTCCATGGCGAACAGGCGGTGCCCCACGGGCTCTGCGGCGGCGGTGACCGTCGTGTCGTCCAACAGTGCCTGGGCTGCGGCGAGTTCGGGAATCCCGACGCTCCTGTCGTTCAGCAGCGGTGCGTAGTGGTCGCGCTGGAGCCAGCCCTTCACCATCGCCTTCCAGGACGCCGACTGCGCCGCGGTGGGCGTTCCCGAGGCGGCGAGCCGGAGGATGTCCGAGACGACCGCGTGGCCCCGCGTGTGGTCGTCCTGCTGGATCCGCAGCGAGTCGCCGTTCTGCACGCCGCGGCTGATCGCCCGGCCCGAGACGCCGTCCATGACCAGGCCGTTGTAGACGAACGGCGCCCAGCCGGTGGCCACACCGGAACAGACGTTCTGTACTTGCGGGTCGGTGACGGCCCACGGGGTCCCGGCGAGCAGCGTGAACATCCTGCCGAGGCCGCCGAGCAGGACCGTGCCGTAGGTGCCGGCGTACGGGACGCAGGTGTGCTGGACGAAGCTGCCGTCGGCGTACAGGCCGTCACCGGTCAGGACGTACGGGAAGACCGGCGACAGCGCCTGCCGTGCGGTGCCGACGAGGCTCGGGCTCCTGCCGATCACTCCGCGCACGGCGAGCACCCGGCACAGGTCGACCCGGTTGGCGCCGGTGCTGTGCCCGCTGTAGGAGGCGAACTCGGACAGCGGCACGAAGTGGTCGATCGCGGCGCAGTTGTTCGCGATCTGCGTGGAGGTGAGCCGCGAGTACATCAGCGCGCAGACGTCGAGGAGCCGCTGGGGCGCCCCGATCTCCCAGTCCCACCAGTTGTCGTAGACGGTCGTCGACGGCGTGTAGGCGTGCGCGGACAGCCAGTCGAGGCCGGTGGAGACGGCCGAGGCGAGCGAGGCGCTGCCGGTGAGGCCGGTGCCCGGCTGGACGTACGCCAGAGCCATGGTCCGCAGCCGGGCGTAGCCGGCGGTGACGTTGGCGGAGACGGTGCCGACCGGCAGGTCCGGCCAGAGGGAGGAGGCGCCGGGTGCCATCGTGGACAGGTGGGTGTTCGCCTCGGCGCCGAGGGAGGACAGCGCGGAGGCGAACGGGGCGGCGGCCGGGTCGAAGCCGGTGCCGGTCAGCAGCCGCACCCAGGTGTCGCGCATGGCGTCGTACGTGTCGGCGGCCCGGGCCGGCGTCGGGCCGAGTACCTGGGCGGCGCCGGCGAGGGCGGCGGCCGCCCCGGCGAGCCGGAGCAGTCGGCGGCGGCTCACCGCCGCGGTGAGAGGCACAGCGAACTGCTCGGCTTCCATGAGCGCCCTCCTTGACGAGCCCGTGGTCGGAAACCCTGGTCGGATCCGTGATCGGAAACCCTGGCCTTGGTTCCTGGTCGGAGTCCCTGATCGGAGTCCCCGAGCGGAGTCCCTGATCGGAATGGCGAGGACGCTAGGTGCCGTGCCGAGGGAGGGGCAACGCGTCTGCGGCACATGACCGACCACATGTTTCGCGGGTGCGGCACGGCCGGACCGGTGGCGCGTGGGCGCGGACGGTGAATTCATGCGGTCGAACGGGCGTTGACCTCGCATGACTCGTGCCAAATCCTTGGGAGGCGTGAGTGACCAGGGAGTGCACATGACCGGCTCGGTGTACCGCGGGACGGATGCCGGCGGACCCGGCGGCCGGGAGCTGAAGTTCAGGAGGCTCGCCGACCGGCTGCGCCGGGAGATCGCCGAGGGCGTCTGGCCGCCGGGGAGCCGGCTGCCGACGGAACCCGAACTCGCGCGGGCCAACGACGCCTCCATCAGCACCGTCCGCCGGGCGGTCGCCGACCTGGTCGCCGAGCGGCTCGTGGTGCGCCGCCAAGGAGCGGGCACCTACGTCCTCGCCCCGGACAGCGGTGAGCGCCGCGCCGAACTGATCGGCGTCGTCGTGCCGGACACCGCCTTCTACTACCCGCGGGTGCTGACCGGCATCGAGGAGGAGCTCACGGCGGCCGGCGCACGGTTCGCGATCGTCTGCTCCGACTACGACCAGGCACGCGAACTGCGCGCCCTCGGGGAGCTGCTCGACGCCGGCGCCGACGGCCTGCTCCTGGTGCCCACCCTGGACGGGCCCGAGCGGCCCGAGGCGTATCTGCGCCGACTGGCCGGACTGCCGGTGCCGGCCGTGCTGATGGAGCGCCGGGGCAGCACGCTCGGCGACACCACGGAGAACGTCTGCACCCACCACGAGGCCGGCGGCTACGACGCCGTCCACCACCTCGCCCGGCTCGGCCACCGGGCCATCGGCCTGGTACTGCGGGCCCCCAGCCCGACGGCCGGGCCGGTGAGCCGGGGCTTTCGCCAGGCCGTACGCGAACTCGGCTGCCGTACGGCCGAGTTCAGCGCCGCGCTACAGGAGTGGAGTCCGGCCGCCGCCGACCGCTGCCTGGCGCGGCTGCGGGCCGCGGGCGCCACGGCGGCGGTCTGCTTCGGCGACCGGCAGGCGGCCCTGCTGGCGGCCGCCGCCCGCCGGGCGGGCCTCACGGTGCCCGGGGACCTCGCGCTGATCGCGTACGACGACGAGATCGCCGACCTGGCCGAGATCCCGCTCACCGCGGTGGCGCCGCCCAAGCACCAGCTGGGCCGCACCGCGGCGGGACTGCTGCTGCAGCGGCTGCGGAATCCGGACCAGCCCCGGCGCCAGGTGCTGCTGCGTCCCGCCATCACCGTGCGCGACTCCTGCGGCGGCAGGCCGGAGACGGGCCTGCCGGACTGATCCGGGGCGGGCGAAGCGACCCGGGCGGTCCGGAGCCTCGCCGGGCCTGGTGCACCCGCAGCTGCAGCGTCGCCAGGTCGAGCAGCGGCGTGGGCACGCCGAGGGCCCGGGCCCGGGCCGTCCTCAGAGAGTCGCGACGGCACCGTTCCAGCGAGGGGCCTTCAGTACGCCGAGGAGCCGCGTCACCTCGGCCGTCACGGCGGCCCGCCCCGCCCCGAGGTAGCGCCGGGTGTCGACGAGCCGTTCGTCGCCCCGGAGCGTCTCCCGGACGGCGCGGGTGAAGACCTTGTTGAGGTGGGTGGCGATGTTGACCTTGGTCATGCCGTGCTCGACCGCCGCGGTCAGGTGCGCGTCGGCGACGCCCGAGGAGCCGTGCAGCACCAGCGGCACCGGAACGGCTGTGTGCAGGGCCGCGATCAGGCCGAAGTCGAGCGCGGCGTCCCGGGTGAGCATCGCGTGGGACGTGCCCACCGCGACCGCCAGGGCGTCCACACCCGTCGCGGCCACGAAGGCGGCCGCCTCCGCCGGATCCGTACGCGCGCCGGGCGCGTGCACCCCGTCCTTGCCGCCCACCGCGCCGAGCTCGGCCTCGACCCACACCCCCTCGTCGTGGCAGCGGGCCACGACCTCCGCGGTGGTGCGGACGTTCTCCGCGCAGTCCAGCGCCGAGGCGTCGAACATGACGGAGGTGAAGCCCAGTTCCACGGCCTGCCGGACCAGGTCGGCGGAGGTCGCGTGGTCCAGGTGTACGGAGACGGGCACCGTGGCGGCCTCGGCGACGGCCAGCGCGGCGGCGCCGACGGCGGCCAGACCGCCGTGGTACCGGGCGGCGTTCTCGCTGATCTGGAGGACGACGGGCGTGCCGGCCGCCTCGGCCCCGGCGGTGATCGCCTGCGCGTGTTCGAGCTGGATGACGTTGAACGCTCCGACTCCGCCCCGGGCCGCGGTGGCGGCGGCGGTGATCGTGCCCGTACCGGTCAGTGGCATGCCAAGGCTCCTTCGGATGTGGTGAGCGGGACGACGTCGACCCGGCGCAGCGGGCGCCGGTGGACGGCCGGGGCGACGTCGCAGGCCGGCGGTGCGGCGACGGCGGCGGCGGACAGCGCCACCGCCCGGGTGAGCCGGTCCGGCCGGCACCCGGCGGTGAAGCGCTCGATCACCGGCCGGATGGCGTCCCGGCGTTCGCTCACGGCTGCGTCAGGATGATCGACCGCGTGAGGTTGCGCGGCTGGTCGGGGTCGAGCCCGCGCGCCCCGGCCAGCTCCACGGCCAGCCGCTGGGCGCGGATCAGATCGGCCAGCGGGTCGAGGGACGACACCGAGGCGGTCGCGCCCGTCGCGACGACCTGGTCCGGCAGGCCGGCCGGCGGCTGTCCGAAGAACCACACCAGGCTCTCCGGACCGGTGACGCTGATCGGACCGTGCCGGTACTCCATCCCCGGGTACGACTCGGTCCACGCGCCGGCGGCCTCACGCAGCTTGAGCGCCGCCTCGTTGGCCAGACCGATCGTCCAGCCGGCGCCGAGGAACGTGAACTGCCGGGCCTGGACGGCGCCCTGGGGGAGCGGTGCGCCGACGGCCTGCCGCGCCTGCTCCGGGAGATCGGCCGGGGCCAGACCGAGGTGCGCGCGCAGCAGCACGAGCGCGGTGGTGGCGAACCGGGTCTGCACGACGGACTTCTCGTCGGCGAACTCCAGGTCGATCACCGTGTCGGCGGCCTCGCCGACCGGCGTCGCCGGGTCTCCGGTGAGGGCGACGGCCGGGACGCCGGCCGACCGGCCGAGCGCGTCGAGGACCTCCGTCGTGGTGCCGGAGCGGGTGACGGCCACGATCCGGTCGTAGCGCCGCGCCGAGGGGAACTCGGAGGCGGCGAAGGCGTCGGTCTCGCCCTGACCGGCCGACTCACGCAGGGCGGCGTACGCCTGCGCGATGTAGAGCGAGGTGCCGCAGCCGAGCACCGCCACCCGCTCGCCGGGCTCGGGCAGGCCGAGCGGGCTCAGCTCCATGGCGCGGCGCCAGCACTCGGGCTGGCTGGCGATCTCCTCGGCCACGTGACTCATGCGTGTACCTCCTGCGGATGGAGCATCTGATCTAAGGTGCTCTAGAGATACCGGCTGCAATCAGAAGCGTGCAAGGGTGATCGCAGAGTGATCAGGCGGTGGTCCTGGAGGCAGCCCTCACGCCTCCTCTGGCGTGAGCCAGCCGCGCAGGAGCCTGCTCACGGTGGGCATCGCCACGTACGTCATGAGCACGTTGAAGACGCAGGCCATGACCGCGCTGCTGAGGAGGACGGGGAGCGCGGTCAGGTGCGGCACGAGGAAGAGGCTGCCGAGCACGGAGATCGGATAGATCGCCAGAGTCGCGCTGATCGCCATCTTCCACCGGGGCGGCGCGGGCCGGGTCGAGCCCGGCTTGGCGAACCAGGTCTCCATGCCGGTCAGTTGCCGTCGGGCGATCTCGGTGTGATGGTGTCCGTCGCAGTCGGCGAACCAGGCCGCCCGCTCCGGCGAGTCCTGCCAGGCCCGGCACGCCTCCTGGTCGCGGAAACGGTGGACGAGGAACCAGGGGGCGTCGCCGCCGGAGGAGCGGAAGAGCCCGTAACCGAGGTGGCCGGGGAACGTCGCCGC
The DNA here is from genome assembly GCF_053601115.1 of Streptomyces sp. NPDC004788. Taxonomy (NCBI): domain Bacteria; kingdom Bacillati; phylum Actinomycetota; class Actinomycetes; order Kitasatosporales; family Streptomycetaceae; genus Streptomyces; species Streptomyces sp. NPDC004788. The sequence goes on along the minus strand of NZ_JBSGBF010000042.1, from coordinate 9,753 downwards.
GGTGTCGAGGATGCCCTTGGCCCACCGCTCGAAGGCGGCCTCGTATCCGGGCTCCACCCGGCGGGCTATCAGCAGCGTCACCTCGCCGCTGTCGGCGGGAACGGTGGTGTGCTCAAGGCTGACCGCGGTCACACGAACTCCTCATGATCTCACCGCGCCCGACCACACTGTACGCGCCGCACGCCGCCGCGCGGGTGCCCCGGTCAGATCCCAGGTCGGGGCGACCGCCTGGAGTCGGGGGCGACCTCCGGGAAATTTTCGTTCAAGAGTGCTCGTCACAGGCCTCGGTGCAGTTGATCGCATCTAGGGTTCACGCGATCAACTTCCTTCGAGACAAGGGCGTTTCATGTCGATTGCGCGCAGGACATTACTGACCGGCTCGACGGCCGGTGCGGCCGCCGCCGCCGTCGGCGGTGCGGGAAGTGCCGAGGCCGCCGGGCGGCCGGGGGCCGCGACATCGCCGCTGCTGCAGCGCACACCCAGCCGCATCGGAGTGCCGGGCGTGGCCGGGCTGCACCTCCAGTTCGGCGCCGATCCCGCCACCGAGATGACCGTTTCCTGGATCAGCCCGCAGTCCGTCCGGCGGCCGCGGGTGCACCTCGGGTCGCCGGACGGGGGCACCGGGCGGGTCGTCGAGGCCGAGACCCGCACCTACCGGGACGGACTCTCCCAGCAGGAGGTGTACGTCCACCACGCCCGCGTCAGCGGACTGCGGCCGGACACCACCTACCTCTACTCGGCCGGGCACGACGGCGCCGCGCACGAGACCGGGTCGTTCACCACGGCGCCGCGCGGCCGCACCGCGTTCACCTTCACCAGCTTCGGCGACCAGGGCACGCCCAACCTGCGCCGTACCCTCACGTGGCCCACGCCGGACACCCCGCCGCCGCTCGGTCACTTCCTGCTCCACACCAGCACCCAGGGCGGCACCGAGGCCTCCGCCGACATCGTGGCCGCGGTGGAGCGGGTGGCCCCGCTGTTCAACCTGGTCAACGGCGACCTGTGCTACGCGGGCGTGGCCGGTGCCATCGGCGAGGACCGGGTGGCGACCTGGGCCGACTGGTTCATCAGCAACAGCCGCTCGGCGCGGCTGCGCCCCTGGATGCCCTGCGCCGGCAACGGCGAGACCGAGAAGGGCAACGGCCCGCTGGGCGTCACCGGCTACCAGACCTACTTCTCGCTGCCGGACGCGACGACCGCCACCGACCCCGAGACCAGCGGCCTGTGGTACGCCTTCACCGTCGGCGCGGTCCGGTTCGTCAGCCTGGCCAACGACGACGTGGCGATCGTGGACAGCGGCGACATCTATCTGCGCGGATACTCCGGCGGTGCGCAGCGCCGCTGGCTGGAACGGGAGCTGAAGGCGGCGCGGGCCAGCAGCGACATCGACTGGATCGTCGTCTTCATGCACCACCCGATGATCTCCAGCCACCGCAGCGGCGGCGGCGACCTCGGCGTCCGCGAGGAATGGGGCCCGCTCTTCGACGCGTACGGGGTCGACCTGGTGCTCTGCGGCCACGAGCACTACTACGAGCGCTCGCTGCCGCTCCGCGGCACCCTGCCGAACGACGTCCGCACCCCGATCCCGGTCTCCACCCGGACCGATGTCGCCGACACCGGCAACGGCACCGTCCACATGATCATCGGTGGCGGCGGCAACTTCGCCACCACCCAGGACGACCTGTTCGAGGAGCCCAAGGGCCGCGTCGTGGTCGACGTGGGCAAGGTGCCCGAGGGCCGCCACCGCAAGCCGGTCTACGTCACCGAGGACGCCCCCTGGCGCGCGGTCCAGGACCGCGTCCACACCCACGGCTTCGCCGCCTTCGACGTCGACCCCGGCACCCGCGGCAGCGGACGCACCCGGATGCACGTCACGTACTACACCTTCGACGGTCCGTACGGAGAACTGACCCCGGTCGACACCTTCACCCTGGAACGCCCCCGCGCCGACGCCCGGCACTGACGCCGGGCCTTCGTCCGGTCGTCCGGCGGAGCACCTCTGCGTAGCTGCAGGGGCACGGGGCGTCGGGCGGCGAGGTGGGTGATCACGTGGCGGGGCCCCTCGGCCAGGGAGCGGCCACAGCGGTGGGCACGTTCCGGTACGGGGGGCGTCGGCGTGAGCTGGAGCTGCTGACGGCCGCCCTGCGCCGCCCGCCGCCGGTCACGTCGAGGGCGGGGTCAGGACCACGAAGTCGGCGTCGTTCGGGTCGACGCAGACGGCGAGGCGGCCCACGCCCTCGGTGTCGACCGGGCCCATCTGGACGCTGCCTCCGTGCTCGGTGACCTTGGCGATCGCGGCGTCGCAGTCGGCGACGTCGAAGACCGGGTGCCAGTACGGGCGGCCGCCCGTGAGGACGAGATTCTCCCGGGAGAGCTCCAGGAGGCCGCCCTGCATGCGCTCCTGAGGCAGGCCCGCCGGCGTGATCAGGGTGTACGTACCCTCGCCGCCCGGCATCTCCATGTCGCTGTACTGCCAGCCGAAGACGCTGCCGTAGAACTCCCGGGCGGCCGCGGCGTCGCTGGTGTAGAGCTCCGTCCAGGAGAGTGAGCCCGGCGCGTCCACCAGCTCGACGCCGCTGTCCTTGCCGGGCTGCCAGACGGCGAACTCTCCTCCCAGCGGGTCGCTGTACTGGGCCATGCGTCCCCACTCGCCGAGATCCCGCGGGGCGACCCGCACGGTCCCGCCGCCGCGCTCCACGGCCTCGGTGGTGGCGTCCGCGTCCTCGACTCTGTAGTAGATCATCCAGGCGGAGCGGGCGCCCTGCTCGGTGAGCTTGCCCAGACCGGCGACGACCTTGCCGTCCTTGCGGAACATGCCGCCTTCCATGTCCTCCCCGCCGTCGCTCATGGGCTCGTAGTCCCAGCCGAGCACCGCGCCGTAGAAGGCCGCGGCGGCGGGCAGGTCGGGAGCCCCGAGGTCGAGCCAGCAGGGGGAGCCGGGGACGAAGTCGGTGGTGATCATGGGCATTTCCCTTTCGGATTCAGAGCTCCCGTCAGCACAACGGGCCGGGGAGCTTCGCGATGACGCCGGGGCGGGAGCGGTTCGGCCGGGTCCAGGACCCTCAGGCCGGGTTCGCCGCGAACAGGCGTTGCGCCTGCGGCGTGGCGCCGGTCAGGTCAAGCGGGATGCCCAGGCTCGCGCACATGCGGCGGGCCCGGCCCACGGCGCTGAGCGTGGCGGGCGTCGGTTCTCCCGAAGGGATCCGGAGGACGAGGCCGCGGGGCTTGTGCGCGCGGACGAGGACCTCGATCGCCAAGGTCGCCGCGGCGCGGGTGGTGACGTCGAGATTCCGGTGCAGCGTCACGCGCAGGGCGTCGCCTTCGACCCTGTGGCTGATCAGCATGAATGGCCTCCGCTCGGCGGGGTCCTCGCACCGTGCCCCGGCCCCGGGCTCCAGAGTGGCAGGCAAGACGTGGCATCGCATTCCAGGCCGGGCGCGCCGTCCTCCGACGGCCTGACGCGTGCGCGCGGCGTTCCGGGGTAGCCGCAGACCTGTCCGTCCGCAGCGCGGGGCGGGCGCCCCGCCCTGCGCGGAGCGCCCTGCACCCGCCCCGCTGCCGGCACCCAGGAGGTCTTCATGCGCGGTGACAACACGCTCCCCCTGCTGGTGAAGGGCTACACATGGCTGCCTGGGGCCGGCCGGCGCCAGGACGGCGACGGCCCCGTGAAGACGCGTCTGCTCGGACGCCCGGTGCGCGTGCTCCGGGGCCCCGGAGCCGTCGCGTTCTTCTACGACGAGAGGCACGCACGCCGGAGCGGAGCGCTGCCGGGCCCGGTGCTCGACACCCTGTTCGGCCGGGGCGCGGTCCACACCCTCGACGGCCCGGAGCACCGCACCCGCAAGGCGCTCTTCCTCTCGCAGCTCACCGAGACGGCAAGGGTGCGGGCGCTCACCGCGTGCGTGTGCGCGGAGTTCCGGGAGACGTTCGACGGCCTTCGCGGACGGGAGGTCACGCTCTTCGACGAGGGCGCGCTCGTCCTCGCCCGCGCGGTGAGCCGGTGGGCCGGCCTGCCCGGGTACCGCGCCGCCGACGCCGAGCGGCTCGCCCGCGACTGCGTGGCGATGGTCGACGGCTTCGCCACGCCGGGGCCGCGCCACCTCCGCGCCCGCCGGGCCCGGGCCCGTCAGGAGGAGCTGCTGCGCAGGGCCGTCGTACGGGCTCGTGGAACGCGTGAGGCGGGACCGCGGGACAGCGGACGCCGAGCGGCGGGAGAACCGCGGGAGCCGGGCGACGCCGCGCGGACCGCCTTCGAGGCGGTCCTGGCCCATCGGGAGGCCGACGGGTCGCTGCTGGATCCCGCCACGGCCGCCGTGGAGCTGCTCAACATCCTGCGGCCCACGGTGGCGATCACCTGGTTCACGACCTTCGCCGCCTACGCGATGCGCGACGCCCCCGAGCTGCGGCGGCGCCTGGCGGACGACGAGCCCGCCGGCCTCGCCACCTCCTTCGCCCACGAGGTACGCCGCTTCTACCCGTTCGTGCCGTTCCTCGCCGCGCTCGCTCCCGACGGTCTGGAGGTCCAGGGAGAGCGCGTACCGCACGGCACGATGCTGCTGCTCGACGTGTACGGACAGAACCACGACCCGGAGCTGTGGGACGAGCCCTTCCGCTTCGTGCCCGACCGGTTCCTCGGCGCCGCGCCCCACCCCGACGCGCTGATCCCGCAGGGAGGCGGCCCGCGCGAGGGCCATCGCTGCCCGGGCGAGGACATCACGATCGCCGTGCTGGCCGCACTGACCCGCGAACTCGCGCGGCTCGACTTCACGGTGCCGGACCAGGACCTGCGCATTCCGCTGCACCGGATCCCGACCCGGCCTCGCGACGGCTTCCGGATGCGCGTCCCCGAGGAGCAGTGACCCTCCGCACCCTCAGGCCGCGCGGCGCGTTCCCGGCTCCGTCCGCTCGCGCGTGCCGGGCGCGCGTTCCTGGAGCGTGTGGACGACGGCCGCGCAGAACGCGTCCAGGTCGCCGGGTCTGCGGGAGGTGATCAGAGGGAAGCCGCCGGTGGTGTCGACGACGACCTCCTCGTCCCGCCAGCTGCCGCCGCTGTTCTCGATGTCGGTGCGCAGTGAGGGGTACGACGTCAGCCGACGTCCCCGGGCGACGTCGCTCTCGACGAGGAGCCACGGGCCGTGACAGATCGCGGCCACCGTCTTGCCCGCCTTGGCGAAGGCGCTGACCAGTTGCTGGGCGTCCTTCTCGATGCGCAGCCGGTCGGCGTTGAGCGTGCCGCCCGGGACGAACACCGCGTCGTACTCCTGGGCCGTGACGTCGTCCATGGCGGTGTCGGCGACGACGACGGTGCCGGGCCGCCGGTCCGAGACCAGGGTCAGGACCGGCGCGGCCTGCTGGGCGGCGACGGTGACGGTCGCGCCGGCTTCGCGCAGGGCCGCCATGGGCCGTGTGAGTTCGTCCTGCTCCACTCCGTAGTTGGTGGTGAGGACGAGAACGTTCGTTCCGTGGAGGGTCACGATGAGATGCTCCTTCCGGTTTTCGAGCTCCTTCGACTCCGCGGAGAGCTTCAACGGCCACCAAGGGAGCGCTCGGGTTGCCTGGCACTCCTCTCGTCGGGTGCAAAGGCCCTCCACCAGCCGCTGCCCCTGCCGTGGGGGTTCATGCGGGCGGTGCGCGGAATCGGCGCACAGCGCTCTCGCGCCGGACACCGACCACCTCGGCCACACCGGTCCACCCGGCACGTTTTCCCCCCGGTCACCCGGGCAGGCGCCGTGACGGAAGCCGATCGCACGGTGCGGCCCGGGCCGCCCTTGGAGGTGCCATGACCGAGTTCGGATACTTCCTCTCCTGCGAGGAATTCGACCCCGCCGACCTCGTCGAACAGGCGCGCATGGCCGAGGACGCGGGCTTCCGCTCGCTGTGGATCTCCGACCACTACCATCCGTGGAACGACGAGCAGGGCCACAGCCCCTTCGTCTGGTCCGTCATCGGCGCGCTCTCGCAGTGTTGCGGACTGCCCGTAGAGACCGCCGTGACCTGCCCGACCGTGCGTCTCCACCCCGCGCTCGTGGCCCAGGCCGCCGCCACCTCCCAGATCATGCTCGACGGACGCTTCCGGCTCGGGCTCGGCAGCGGCGAGGCCCTCAACGAGCACATCCTCGGTGACACCTGGCCGTCCGCCGACGTACGCCTCGACATGCTGGAAGAGGCCGTCGAGGTCATCCGGAAGCTGTTCACCGGCGACCAGGTCACGCACCGCGGCACCCACTACACCGTCGAGAACGCCCGCCTCTACACCCTTCCCGACACCCCGCCGCCGATCGACATCTCCGCCTTCGGGCCCAAGGCCGCCGAACTCGCCGCGCGGATCGGCGACGGCTTCGTCACCACCACCCCGGACCAGGACCTGATCGACTCCTTCCGGGCCGGCGACGCGGCGCGCCCGGTGTACGCCTCGACCAAGGTCTGCTGGTCCCGCTCGCGTGACGACGCCGTCCGCACCGCCCACCGGCTCTGGCCCACCGAGCACCTGCCCGGCGAACTGAACCAGATCCTGCCCACACCGAGCCACTTCGAGCAGGCCGCGCAGCTCGTGACGGAGGACACGGTGTCCGACGCGGTGCCCTGCGGCCCCGACCCGGAGGAACACGTCCGGCGGCTGCGGGAGTACGTCGACGCCGGCGTCGACCGCCTCCACATCGGGCAGATCGGGCCCGAGCAGCGCGGCTTCTTCGACTTCTACCGCACCGAGGTCCTGCCCCTGCTCGACGGCGGCGGCCCCGACCGTACGAACGGAGGCGAGCGGTCATGACCAGCGCGACCGTCGGCGACCACCTGCTCGACCGGCTCCGCGCCTGGGGAGTCAGCCATGTCTTCGGCTACCCGGGAGACGGCATCAGCGGCCTGCTCGCCGCCTGGTCCCGGGCGGACGACGACCCACGGTTCATCCAGGCCCGGCACGAGGAGATGGCGGCCTTCGAAGCCGTCGGCCACGCCAAGTTCTCCGGCCACGTCGGCGTGTGCGTCGCGACCTCCGGGCCCGGCGCCGTCCACCTCCTCAACGGCCTCTACGACGCCAAGCTCGACCACGTGCCCGTCGTCGCCGTCGTCGGCCAGACCGACCGCAGCGCGATGGGCGGTTCCTACCAGCAGGAGATCGACCTGCACAGCCTGTTCAAGGACGTGGCCGCCGCCTACCTGGAGACCGTCAACGTCCCCGAACAGCTCCCCAACGTGCTCGACCGGGCCGTGCGCACCGCCTACGCCCGGCGCGCCCCGACCGCCCTGATCATTCCGGCGGACGTCCAGGAACTGCCGTACTCCGCGCCGGAACACGCCCACAAGATGGTGCCCTCCAGCCTCGACGTGAGCGGCTGGGCCCCGGTCCCGGACGACGCCTCGCTCGCCCGCGCCGCCGAGATCCTCAACGCCGGCAGCCGGGTGGCCATGCTGATCGGGCAGGGCGCGGCCGGCGCCGCCCGCGAGGTCGAACAGGCCGCCGAGCTGCTCGGCGCGGGCGTCGCCAAGGCCCTCCTCGGCAAGGACGCGCTGAGCGACGAACTCCCCTACGTGACGGGCGCGATCGGCCTGCTCGGCACCCGCCCCTCGTACGAGCTGATGCGCGACTGCGACACCCTGCTCACCGTCGGCTCCAACTTCCCGTACTCCGAGTTCCTGCCGCCGTACGGGCAGGCCCGCGCCGTCCAGATCGACATCGACGCCCACATGGTGGGGCTGCGCTACCCGTACGAGGTCAACCTGGTCGGAGACGCCGCCGCCACCCTCGGCCGGCTGCTGCCGCTGCTCACCCGCAAGGAGGACCGCTCGTGGCAGGAGACCGTGTCCTCCGGCGTGCTCCGCTGGCGGTCCGTGATGGACCGCCGGGCCGCGCTGTCCGCCGATCCCGTCAACCCCGAGCTGGTGGCCCGCGCACTCGACCCGCTGCTCCCCGACGAGGCCATGATCACCTGTGACTCCGGTTCCGTGGCCAACTGGTACGCCCGGCACCTCACCATGCGCCGCGGCATGCGCGCTTCCCTCTCGGGCACCCTCGCCACCATGGGCAGCGGCGTCCCGTACGCCATCGGCGCCAAGTTCGCCCACCCCGACCGGCCCGCGATCGCCCTCGTCGGCGACGGGGCGATGCAGATGAACGGTCTGGCCGAGCTGGTGACCGTCGCCAAGTACGCCAGCGAGTGGACCGACCCGCGGCTCGTCGTCGCCGTGTGGAACAACCAGGACCTCAACCAGGTCAGCTGGGAGCTGCGGGCCATGGCCCACACCGCCCCGTTCGCGGCGTCCCAGATCATCCCCGACGTGCCGTACGCCGACTTCGCCCGCTCCCTCGGCATGGACGGGCGCCGGGTCACCGACCCGGGCGACGTCGAGGACGCCTGGCGCCAGGCCCTGGCCGCCGACGGACCCACCGTCCTGGACTTCCGCACCGACCCGGACGTGCCGCCGATCCCGCCGCACTCCACCTGGGACCAGATCGAGTCCACCCTCGCCTCGCTGGCCCACGGCGACGGCCACCGCGGCCACCTCGTCGTCCAGGGCCTCAAGGCCAAGGCACAGGAGCTGCTGCCGCGCCGGCCCGGCGGGCGGTGAACGGCCGTGCGGACGCTGCTCGCCTCGCTGCGTGAGGGGCGCCTCCAGCGCACCCTCTCGCTCGCCACCGGCCTCGGCGCCGCCGTCTCGGGCGCCGAGATCTACCTGGAACACGACCGGGCCTCCTTCGGGAACCGCGTGATGTGGTGGCCGGTATGGCTCGGTCCGCTCGGGCTCGGCGCGGGCATCGCCGGCTGGGCCGACCCGAGGGCCGCGCGCACCGTGCTGCCGGTCGTCTCCGCCGCGCTCGTCGCCAACGGTCTGCAGGGCGCCTGGCTGCACGTGCGCGGCATCGCCGCCAAGCCCGGCGGCTGGCGCATGGTCCGCTACAACCTGGAGCTCGGCCCGCCGCTGTTCGCGCCGCTCATGGTGAGCGGCGTCGGCGGGCTCGGCCTGCTCGCCGCCCTGCTCCGGAGGGAACTCCCCGGCGCCCTCCGGAGCGGACGATGACGGGCAGCCGCCCCGACCGGCCCCGGATCCTGCGGCAGGCCGGTTCCTGGGACCCGGTGACACGCGCCGTGGTGCTCGCCCGGCTGCACCCGCCGCCGTGCCGGTTCCACACCCCCGCCGAGCAGGCCGTCGCAGGGCCCCTGCTGGACCTGCTCGTCGGCCAGGCGCACACCCCTGGCCGCCTGCCGCTGCTCGAACTCGTCGACCAGCGGATCGCCGCGGGCGACAGCGACGGCGGAGGCGGCGAGGGCTGGCACCACGCCGATCTGCCCGAGGACGGCCCCGCCTGGCGGCTCTCGCTCGCGGCACTCGACGCCGAGGCCCGGCTCCGCCACGACGGAACGGGGTTCGCCGGCCTGAGCGTCGGCGACCGGCACCGGCTGCTGAGCGTGCTGGCCCGCCGGGCCCGTGAACCCGGACCCGCGCCCCGCTGGCACGGCCTCCCCCTGGCCCACGTCTGGGAGCTGTGGCTGCGCCAGGCCTGTGCCGGCTACTACTCCCACCCGCTGGCCTGGGACGAGACCGGCTTCGGCGGACCGGCCTTCCCGCGCGGCTACGTACGCCTCGGCCGTGGCATGCGCGAGGCCTGGGAGGACCCGCACCCGGTCCCGCCCCCCGACGGACGGGAACCGGTCCCCGGCCCGGCGAAGACCGGCCCGGACCCCGGGCCCGCGAAGCTCCGCCCGGCTCAGGGCCCCGCCCCGCCCGCCTCCGCCGCTGCCCGCCGCACCAGTTGGC